>DRLM01000053.1 GCA_011375345.1 Gammaproteobacteria bacterium | reverse complement strand
GTTTTCACTTTGTTGGTCTACTTATCAGAAAACTGCGGGCGACACACCCTATACTTTAAAGACAATCTCGTGCCGGTGCGGGGTGGAGTGACGGCCTTAGAGTCAGGTGAGAACGACTATACTCTTGGTGCAATAGCCACACAAAAAGCGTGTGAGAGATTACCTCAATTCTCCTGGAGCGGCAAGCGCCTGAAACCGGCCTTTGTTTCGTCGGAACAACGATAGCCGCCGCGGCTGGCTGATAGTCATCGTATCATCGGTGAAACCTGATGAAAGCACCGCCAGGATGTAGGTTTCAATTCAAAAAAACCTCGTAACTGATTAATTATTAATCTTTAACCCATCCAAAACCCGACCGGACCGGGGATAGGAGGGCTTTCACTACCCCCCCCGTGCCCGGTGCGGCGCAAATACCCAGTTTCACGGTAAGCCATGCACCGCAGGCCCACACCTGGAGGGCAGGTGCCCAGCAATTTCTACACAACAAGAGTTGTTTTGTGACCCCACCCTCCATAGAATACCCAGGGTCCAATCTCTGCCGACAAAATAACTTTCCAACAACAAGCTGCAGGGATCCACAAGCCTCGGTTCCACACCATTCCGTACCGCGCTTTGGATTTTTTGCGAGCGGGAGTCAACTCTAACAATGAATATAAAGGTTGTGGTTTTCGGAGAAGGAAACAGCGGAAAAACAACTTTGGTGCGACTCTTCGCACCCGCGGCAAAAGGCGTGGAAACACAGTCCCGGGAGGGGCACGCCATCACCGTCGGGCTGGATTTCGGCATTCACACCCTTGCGGGTTATTCGCTTCATTTTTTCGGCACACCGGGCCAACCCCGGTTCGAATTCGTCCGCCGGGTCATCGCCAGGGGCGCCCACGTCGGCATCTTGCTGGTGGACAGTGAGCTGGCGGTCGCAGAAGGCGTGCCACCCCGCGCCCGTGTTATTGAGCAGGAGATGATCGATCAGGGCCTGCCCCATATCATCTGCGCCAACAAACGGGACCTGCCCAATGTGCTGCCGGTGGCGGACATTCAGACTCATTTTCAAAGCGAAGTGCTGCCCATCTCAGCCAAATCAGGCGAAGGCGTGGAACACATGAAAGCGTCTTTGACCACACTGCTGGAAACGCACTACGGCGAATCAAAACGCGGCAACGGCACCTCGGGCTAGCGCCTTCTCAAATATTGGGGGGGCAAAGCCTCCCCGCGGGGCGCGGAGTGGGAGTGCCCCCGAGCCGTTGCCACCGCCCGCCAATATTCCGGGCGGGACCCACCGGGCACTGCTGTCAACCGGGCGGCCACCCCATCCTGCGCCCACCCAAAACGTGCAGATGCAGGTGAAACACCGTCTGACCCGCCGCCTCATTGCAGTTTATCAGCGTGCGGTATCCCTCCGTGGCAATGCCCTGTTCCTCCGCCACGCGCTTCGCCGCCAGATACAACCGCCCCACCAGAGGCCCGTGTTCCAGCTTCAGATCATTGAGGGTGGCAATGTGCTGCTTCGGCACCACGAGCACGTGAACCGGCGCTTGCGGATTGATATCTTTGAACGCCAGCACGTCATCGTCTTCATAAACCACATCGGGCTTGATCTCACCGGCGACCATTTTGCAAAACAGGCAGTCCGACATGTGCAAATCCTTCTCGGTCAGTCTTCAGAGAAAACCGTGCCAATGGTACCACGCCGCCCGGCTGGGGCGCTTGCAAGGCGCCGGGGAAATTCCCATCATAGGCGGGCCCGGAAACGCTGCCCCGACACTTGATAAGGAGAACACCATGAAAGTCACGCTGGTGCACGTGCGCGTCAAAGCGGAGCATGTGAACGACTTTATTGCGGCCACCAGACTCAATCATTACGCCTCGGTGCAGGAACCGGGCAATCTGCGCTTTGATGTGCTCCAGGATGCCACCGACCCGCAGTCGTTCATTCTGTACGAGGCCTATCGCAGCGAGGCGGACGCCGCCGCCCACAAGAAAACGCAACACTACCTCAGCTGGCGCGAAACGGTGGCCGGCTGGATGGCGGAGCCGCGCCGGGGGGAGCCCTACAGCGGCCTGTTTCCCGTGGTCAGCGAATGATCCCGCCGCGCCCGTTTCAGCTCTCGCGCCTGCCCCGCATCCATTTTGGCACGGGACAGATCCAGGCGCTGCCGGCCCTGGTGGCGGCACAAGGTTCCCGCCTTCTGCTCATCACCAGCCGCACCGCTTTTCCGGCCTCGCCCCACTTCCAAGCCCTGTTGGACGGGCTGCGTGCCGCCGGCCTGCACTGGCATCACGAAACCGTATCCGGCGAACCCAGCCCGGCCACAGTGGACGCGCTGGTGGCGCGTTATCACGGCATGGGCCTGGAGCTGGTGGTGGGCATCGGGGGCGGCAGCGTGCTGGATGCCGCCAAGGCAGTGGCCGGGCTGCTCCCCAGCGGCGATTCGGTGATGGATTATCTGGAAGGCGTGGGCAGAGGGCGCCCCTACCAGGGTCCCGCCCTGCCCTTCATCGCCGTTCCCACCACAGCCGGCACCGGCTCCGAGGCCACCAAGAACGCGGTGCTCAGCGTGATCGGGCCCGAGGGCTTTAAAAAATCCTTTCGCGACGAGCGCCTGGTGCCTGTGGACGCGGTAGTGGATCCGGCACTGCTGGCCACCTGCCCCAAGCCGCTGCTGGCCGCCAACGCCCTGGACGCGCTCACCCAGTTGATCGAGTCTTATGTCTCCAGCCGCGCCCACGCGGTGTCCGACGCCCTGGCCCGCGATGGCATAGCCCGCCTCGGCCAGGGTCTGTTTCCCGCCTTGGAGGACAACAGTCAGGCCGCCGCCGGCCGCACTGCCCTGGCCTATGGGGCGCTGCTGTCCGGTATCACCCTGGCCCAGGCGGGGCTGGGGGCGGTGCACGGGCTTGCCTCCCCCCTTGGAGCCTTTTTCCCCATTCCCCACGGGGTGGTCTGCGGCCGCCTGCTGGCCCCCTGCACGGCGGTCAATCTGCAAGCCCTCAGGGACCGGGCACCGGACCACCCGGCCCTGGGAAAATACGCCGACGTGGCCCGACTCCTCAGCGGACGCGACCATCCCGACCCCGGCGCCGCCACAAACGCCCTGGTGAAACTGTTGGAAGACTGGACCCGCCGGGTGTCCCTGCCCCGCCTGGGGGACTTCCGCCTCCGGTCGGCGGATTTCCCCAAAATCATCGCCCACAGCCGCGGCAGCAGCATGAAAACCAATCCCGTGGTGTTGACGGACGCCGAGTTGCACCAAGCGCTGGAACAGGCGCTGTAAACCGTGACGTGCCGCCGCGCACTGCTCCTGGCCCTGGTGGCGGCACTCAGCCCGTTGCCCGCCGGCGCCGGCGGGCTGCCGCTGTGGGAGCTGGGCGTCGGTGCGGGCGGCGTGGTGCTGCCCCACTACCGCGGCGCCCAGAGCGTAACCGCCTACGCCCTGCCTTTTCCGTTCGTGCAATACCACGGCGAGCGCCTGCAAGTGGATGAAGAGGGGGTCCACGGCCTGCTGTTTCGTTCCCCCCGGCTGGAAGCGGATGTCAGCCTGGCCGGCGGCGTGCCCGTACCCGAGGATGCCGATACCGCCCGTCGCGGCATGCCCAGCCTGGACCCCACCGTGGAGATAGGCCCGTCGCTGGATATCAGGCTGGGCCCACTCAAGCCACGCGGACACGCCCTCTGGCTGCGCCTGCCGGTACGAGCCGCCCTGGCCTTTGACCGGAAACATGTGGATCACGCAGGGTGGGTGTTCAGCCCCTATGTGGAATATCTCAAGTTCAATGGCCGCCACAGCGGACCGTGGTCATTCTCGCTGTCCCTCGGCCCGCTGTTCGGCGACAAAAGCTACCACGAGTATTTCTACGAGGTAGCCGCCACCCACGCCAGCGCCGCCCGCCCCGAGTACCATCCGGCTGCCGGCTATGCCGGCAGCCGGGTCACCCTGGCCATGCAAAAAAGAACGCGGGGGTACTGGATCGGGGTATTCGCCCGGCTGGACTCACTCAGCGGCGCCACCTTTTCCGACAGCCCCCTGATGGAGCAGGAATTCTATTTCGCCACCGGCATCGCCGTTGCCAAGATCATCGCCAGCGCCAAAGAACCCGCCCGCCGGCAACGCGGACACTGAAACAGACCGTCCTCAACGGGCCTGATTGCAGGCCCGCATGCGCATGCCGCGCATCACGTATTTCATTTTCAGGCTGCGGTCACCGCCGATTTCCTCGATCAACACGTCCATATTGCCCTCGAAGTGATCACCGGCGTAGGTGATCTTCGCCTCGCCGGTCATTTCGCCCCGTTCGTCGGCACAGTTCACCTTCCAGGACACGTCATTACCGTCCACCTCGGGTTCGCTCATGTTACACCGCATGTTGGACTGGACGCTGTTGGGCACCAGGTCGTTCTGGTTGATGCACTTGCGCGATTTGATGGCCGGCATGGGAAAAGAACCACCTTCCACGTGCACCGTCACCGTGGTCTCCCACAAGCCCGGCACCACATTGGGGGCGGCGCCGGCCAAGCTGGAAGCCAGCGTCAAAACCAGACCCACGGCTCGCTTGCTGAACTCGCTGCTGGACACTGTCGTTGTTCTCCGTTTCCTGAGGGGACGCCAGTCTAGCATGGCACCGGTCAATTCACCGGGGGAATGGGGGTGGCGGTGAAAGTTTCGGTAAACCAGGGTTCGGCCAGGCCATCGAGGATAGTGCGCAAGCGGGTGTACTGAGTCTCGTCGATGCTGCTGGCCAGGCCCCGGGCCTGATGCCGGTAGGTGGACTCCACATCGTAGATATAGCAACCGCCCTCGATATCGGCACAAGTGGACTTGCAGGTGTTGGCCAAAGGGTCGTCCACTTCGTAGCACACCGACGCGCTGCTGGTCTGTACGGGCTCCATGAAATAGGGGTTGACATCATCATTTTCGTCAGCCCACAGCCCCTGTTCCATGGCCGACTGGGTCTTGTTTCTGGCCCACAGGCCATCGAAATCCACCCAGGACGCCTGAAAACGGCCCCCTTCAGAGCCGGCCGCCACGAAGCGTCCGCCGTCGGACATTTCCGCGGCGAAAACCGTGCCCAGATTCTGCACATAACCGCTGCCGTCGTTGCGGTCAATCAGGCGCGTCCCGAAATTGGGTGAGGCGGGGTCGATGTCCCACTGGAAGGCATAGGCCGCCAGGTTGACATTACCGCTGTAGCCTTCGCTCCGGGTGGTGAGCAGCTGAGCACCGTTGTCATGGCGGGAAAAATAACTGGTGAGCACCCGGCCGCCGTGGGCGACCCGGGTGATTTGCTGGGCAAAGGTCGCCCCATCGGCCGGGTCGGCGCCGATCACGTATGCGTAGCCATCGCTAGCGCCTGCCGCCACCCTGCTGCCGTCGGGAGCGAAGTCCACCACATTGACAGCCGTGCCGGCATTGAATGAACCCAGTTCCGCCGGCGGCATTACCGTGGCATCCCAAATCCGCACCACCCCGTCGGCGCCGCCGCTGGCCAGGCGGGTGCCGTCGGGAGAAAACACCGCAAACGCCGCACCGCCGGGATGGGCATTGGCGAGGGTGGCCAGCACCGTGCCGCTGGGATCCCACAGCATCAGCTTGCCGTCGGCACCGGCGGTCACCAAGCGGGTGAACGCCGGGTCGAACACCGCCGAATTCACCGCGCCCGTGTGACCGCTGTAGGTTTGCAGCACCGCACCAGTGGTGGCATTCCACAACCGCGCGGTGCGATCCACCCCGGCAGTCACCACCTTGGTGTCACCGTCGGCAAAAAAAGCGGTGTTGACGCCGGTGCGGGCGGAATTGTCCGGATCCGGCCCGTGGCCGATGAAGGCCTGCAAGGGCGTGCCCAACTGCACACTCCACAGCCGCGCCGTCCCATCACGGCCCGCCGTCAGCAGACGGTTGCCGTCACTGGAAAACGATACCCGCGACGCGGCACCCTGGTGACCGTTGAAAGGCTGGAACTGGTTCATGGCAAAGGGGTTGTAGGTGTCCACCACCCCGGTGCTGCGGCCCAGGAACACCACATCGTTGCCCGGACCGTAAAATGAAGCAGCGCGGGTGGGCGCAGTAATATAGGCGCTTTTGACCAGGGTCAGCGGAGTGCTGGGGGTTGCAGGCACGCTGTAAAAATAATGCCACCCCCCAAGGGCCAGCAACAAACGGGAACCGTCCGGGCTGAAGTGGAGAAAGTCATAACTGCTGCCGGCGAGATCCTGATAACTGTAAGCCGTTTGGATTTCCTGTCCGCCCACGGGGGAGGCATCCACCGCCGCCCAATGAAACAGGCCCAGCTGGGCACTGTCTGTGCCGCGGGAGGTAGTGGTAAAGACCTCACTGCCGTCCGGGCTGAAGGCGGCCCGCACATCCACCGTCTGGGTGCTGGTGTCGCTGGGACCGCTGTGGCGGAAAATCAGCTCGGTGTTGCGGGAGGGATCCCACAGGCGCGCGGTGGCGTCCCAATAGGCGGTGAGCACCCGAAAGCGGCCGGGATCGCCCGGTACCGCGGCAATATCCAGGCTGCGGAAACTGCGATTGCCACAATAATAGGTGGTGCCATTGGGGTCGAAAGTCCCCTCCACCACCGGCATAAACCATTGCTTCTGACTGCCGAGCAGCACGCCGTCGAGCTGCCAGTGCCATACCGTGGCGGCATTGCGGCCTTCACTGGCGCTCACCACCCCCGTGCCGTCCGGCGTGTACACCGCCCGGACGCGGGCAAGGCACAAGCCCTCCGCCGCATGGGTAAACGCCTTAAGCTCGCTGCAGTCGCTGCTGGCCAGGCGCAGGGCCCGGCCATCATCGCCGCCGGTCAGCACCTCGCTGCCGTCAGCGGAAAACTGCACACTGCGCACCGCCGCACCACCGTGGGGCGAACATTGCAGCAGTTCGGTGCCAAAAGTCGCGCCCATGGGATCAATATCGAAAATGCGCAAAGTGCCGTCTGCGCCGCCGCTGGCCAGACGCCGGCCGTCAGCGCTGACGGCCACCGCATTGACCTCGCCGCTGGCGGAGGCGGTAAAGCTGGGCAACAAGGCCAGATTGGCATCGTCACCATTCCAGACGATGGCAGAACGGCCGGTGTTCAGACCCAAAGAGGTGTACAGCGCTTCGGTATAAATTGTTTTCAGCAATTTTTTGTAGGCCGCCCACAGATGGGACCCTTTCAGGTCAGCGGGCTGCAAGTCCGCCGAGCGCGTCAGGGCGCCGCGGCTGTCGTCCGCCAGCACGGCGTTGAACAGGGCACGGCCGCCCGCAAACACATCTTCCGCCACCGCGGAGAAGTGCACCTTGGCATTGACCCCCCCCACAAAGGCGTGCCAGGTGAAAGAATCGCGCGCCGGATTGATTCCCAGTTCCAGGGCATAGTCGATGGTGCCCTGCACCACCCACAGGGCCGGATCGGTGTCCGTGGCAGGAATGCGCTGGATGCGGATCACGCTGGCGTCGTGGTGAAACTCGTCCTGACTGATGGGGGCGTATTTCATCACAAAGGATTTCGCCACCCCGCCGGGATCGGACTGGAACTGAAATTCAATCTGCGGCGGCCGGCAGTCAGACTGGTTGCAGGTAAAGGCCGGGCCCTGCATCAGATCGCGGGTCACGGTCATGCTACCGGAACTGCTGCCGTCGGCTTTCAACGTCCAGTCCATGCGGCCGATCAGACGGGTCTTGTCGGCCAACGGCGCCAGACCCACGGTAAAACTGTAATCACGCTGATCCACCGGCGCGGAACAATTGGCCACGCACTGGTATTTATATTGAATGGACAGACCCGTGCCGCTGTTGGTCTGCACGTCCGGGTTGGTGTACTCCACCACCGTGCCCTCGGCATTGGGCGGCGTATAGCGGGCGATGCTGGTGAGAATGCTGGTGGAAGAGGTGTAATCGAACACCGCCCGTTTCAGGGCGATGCGGATGGCGCGGGCGAAACACAGGCCCTGCAGTGCGCCATTGGCAAGCAAGGTGTACGGGGGTTCTTCCGGACCCCGACCGGGGCAGTTGGTTTGGGTGGCACTGTTTTGGCCCTCACCAAAGAAGGGGTCAAACATCAGGTTGAACGAAGTCTGGCCCGGATCGGAAGGCAGGGTCGCCGCCCCGGTGGACACTGAAATCGCCTTGAATTCGGGCAAAGAAAAACCCGTGGGCCGCCAGTTGGAATCGGCGGAAACCGGATTAGCCTCGGTGAGGGACAGCGGCAAGTCCACGGCCAGTTGATTATCGGCAGGAAGCCTGATGGCCGCCGAGGACTCGCCGCCACCCGAGCTGCCGCCGGAACAGGCGCCTAACGCAACCAGCAAGCCCCCAAGCCCCAAGACAAACCCGACCCGGGCCCAAACACCCCGGTGACCAGCGCACTTCATTCTAACCATTCGGCCTCACCTCAATGCAAAAACCCCGGAGGTTCCCGCCTCAATCGTTCGTCCGTCTGGATGCCTGCAATCTGCCGCGTGCAAGCTGCAGGTTTCGTAAAGCGCGTGGGCTCCAAGGCACACGGTGATGACTGCAAGCTAACGCGTGAATTAATCTTTCGCTGGTATTGTTGTTCTCTGTTTTATGATGCGTAGGAAAGACGGCCCAAAGGGCCTTAAGCTGATTGGCCAGGCGTCTTGCACGCCCGCGCCCGGCATCGAAAAACCACTGGGCATTCCGATTGCCCTTGACACCACTTCGCTACGGAAGGGTTTGCCCAACGTTCGCTACAGTACCGAACTTAAGCGCCACTAGTTTACCTTTTTCGGCCAGGGGCGAACAAGTCTTACATTGTTAGACATTCCGCACACGCACCCCGATCCCAGGGATCCCGCCCCCGCCCGTCATGACGCAGGCATCCACGCCCCTCACAGACACATTCCGGGTCATTAATATTAGCAAGTTATAATATACTAATACCCTTCCGGCCTTCCGCAACCCAGGAAGGTTAAGGGGTCAGAGCCCTTTAAGAAAGGCAACTGTCCAGCCCCCCTTGCCCCGGAACAAGACGATGTCTCTTGGATGCTGCAACGAGGTTCCGCGCTATCCTCCCATTCCCAACGCAATCCCCGAAGCGATATACCACTTCCCATCCACCCGCCGCAGATCAAGGGTTTCCCTGGTCTTGACGCTGCGTCCCGATGGCAGAAAGTGGTATTCGATCATCTGGGTGACACGCGCCGAATTGGCTTTGATGGACGGCCTTGTTCTTTTGTACCGGAACTCGATCTTCTCGTCGCTGGAGAACAAGCGTTCCATGTCGCTGACCACTGCCTCGAAGGGTATGCCGCTGGCGCTGTAGCCGGGCAGGATGATTGAGGCATAGAGATCGAGATCTTTGTTGTCAATGGCTTGTTTGCGGACTTCAAGCAGGCGGCTCACTTCTTTAATGGACTGTTCGACGGGGATTTCTTTTTCGCAACCGGCCAGCAGAATCAGCAGCAACGCCGCAGCGGCGATGGATGAATACTGCCGCAGCGTCATTGGCGACATGGACATGGTGTCTTACTCCTTACCGTTAAGCATTAATCCTGGAACGGGCGCCCTAAAAAAACTTGACCTGACGCTCATTCCATATGCTCGACCACCAACTGCGCCCGCCGTTCACCGCGGTATTCGTTGACGTCCAGCTTGTATGCCAGGCGGACACTGTCGGCCTCAATCGTGTCCTCGGCATTGAACCATATGGCATCGATGCTTCGCTCCAGCTCCGGAAGCCGCAGAGCAAGTTTGAGATGGCGCTCACCGACAATGCGGCGGGAGGCAACGTTGAACCGGCCGTCGAACACGGGCTCGGGGAAACCCTGCCCCCAGGGGCCGGCGGCGCGCAGGGTTTCGGCGAAACCGATATCCAGTTCCCGGGGGGACAGTTCACCGTCGGAGTGAATAACCCCGTGCAGATCGTCCTTCCCCAGATGACGTTTCACTTCTGCATCAAAGGCGACACGAAAGGCCTCGAACTGGTTCATGGGCAACGACAAACCAGCAGCCATGGCGTGGCCACCAAATTTGTTGAGCAGACCGGGATGGCGCGCCGCCACGGCGTCCAGGGCATCGCGGATATGCAAGCCGGGCACGGAGCGGGCGGAACCCTTCAGCTCGCCCTCTCCCGCGGCGGCAAAGGCGATCACGGGCCGGTGCAGCTTGTCTTTGAGGCGGGACGCCACCAAGCCCACCACGCCCTGGTGCCAATGGGGTTGATACAGGCACAGGCCGGTGGGCAGGACCGCGCCCTCATCCAGGGCCAGCGCGCTGAGTTCCGCCAGTGCTTCGTCCCGCATTTCCGATTCGATGGCACGGCGTTCGCGGTTGAGGGCGTCGAGCCGGGCGGCCAAGGCGCGGGCCTGCGTGAGATCATCGCTGAGCAGGCAGGCGATACCGATGGACATGTCCTCCAGACGCCCGGCGGCATTGAGCCGCGGCCCCACCATATACCCCATGTCGCTGGCGCCGATCCGCTCCCGCGGCCGCCCGGCCACCTGAAGCAGCGCCTGCACGCCGGGACAACACTGGCCGGCGCGGATACGGGCCAGCCCCTGGCTCACAAGAATGCGGTTGTTGTGGTCCAACGGCACCACGTCCGCCACCGTGCCCAGCGCCACCAGATCCAGCAAAGCCGCCAGATTGGGCTCCGTGATGCCGGCGCGGGCGAACCCGCCGCTGTCCCGCAAATGGGCCCTGAGCGCCAGCATCACGTAAAAAATGACCCCGACTCCCGCCAGGTTTTTGCTGGGGAAGCTGTCGCCGGCTTGGTTGGGATTGACAATGGCGTCCGCCTCCGGCAGCGCAGCGCCGGGCAAATGATGATCGGTCACCACCACCGCCATGCCCCGCTCCCGCGCTGCGGCCACCCCGGCCAGGCTGGAAATGCCGTTGTCCACCGTCACCAGCACCTCCGGCCGCAGGGATTCGGCGGCAACGACGATTTCCGGCGTGAGGCCGTAGCCGTAGTCGAAACGGTTGGGCACCAGAAAGTCCACGTGCGCCGCCCCCATGGCCCGCAAAGCCCGTACTGCCACAGCCGTGGCGGTGGCACCATCGGCGTCGAAATCCCCCACGATCAGAATGCGCTGACGATCACGCAGCGCCCGGGCCAGCACGGCCACGGCGGCGTCCATGCCTTTGAGCTGAGTGAAGGGCAGCAGCTGCCGCAGGGAGCAGTCCAGCTCCCGCGGATGAGATACCGCCCGGCTGGCGTAAATGCGGCGCAGCACGGGGTGCACATCGTCGGGCAGGATCAGTTCGCTGTCCCCGGCGGGGCGGCGGATGATGACTTTTTTCAATTCGGCTCCCTTCGCTGCATTGCCAACCCATTGAAATCAGACACAAACCAGACTGGCCCGGGCGCGGTGGCACCAAATCAAACCGCCGCAGCGTGGCTCAAACCTCCCTGCCACCCCCTATGGATATGGAGAAGCACAGGTGAAGGCGCTCCCTGAACGTTTAGTCCACCCTCACCCCGCCCTTCTCCCTGAGGGAGAGGGGACCGAAGGCATTACCGGCATTCAGTGCCGGCAAGGAACGGTGACGGCGCCACCAACGCTTTTGCGTTCTACTTGTCACGGAGAATATTGAATGTATTGTGTGAAGTGTGAAGTGCTGCAAACGGCCGCGGCGCACGGCCTCCGCCGCAGGCGCCAGCCAGGCATGATGCAGCACATTCAAGCCGTCCCGCCAGGCGTCCATATCGCCCATGGAAACCGCTTCGGACAGCCTGTCCCACACCAGCCAGTGGTGGCCCGCTTCCATCTGTTCCAAGCCCTCGGCCAGCCCAGCGGGCAACGGCTGGGTGTGCATCCCGGACGCCTGCGCCAAGGCGACCGCGAGGGCTTGTTCGCCCCACAGCACGTCGCCGGCTGCGGTAAGTCCCTCCGGCAGGCGGCCCCCGCCCCAGAACCACAAGCTGTTCACCACCGGCAGACCGCGCTGCCGGCGCACCCGGTTGACGGGGCTGGCATGGAGCAGCATCTGGGCTTCATTGAGCAGACTGCGCCAGCTTGCGGCATCGGGACCGTCGGGCATGTGGGCAAGCACGTCCTGCCCCACCACTTCCGACAAGGGCGAGGTGACCACGGCGGCGGCCCGGCTCAGGCGAAGATAAGCCCGCCCGCCACGGACCAGCTCCAGGGCCATGCCCAGCTCGGCGAAATGGGGCGCCAGCTCGGCGTTGAGCTGGGCGCGCTCTTCCGGTTCCAGTGCCAGTGCGCTGTTGCCCAGCATCACCAGGCGGTCCCGGTCGGCCCGCAGGTGCACGGGGTCGGCCCGCAGCCAATAGTCCTGCCCGGCATCACCCCTGTCCATTTGCCGGGTGAGGGCGGCGATGGGCAAATCCGCATTGTCTTCTGAATGAAGACCAAAACAGGCGCACAACGCGGCTTCGAAACTTCCCCCACCGCCGGCGCTGCGGTCGGCGCGGCTGAGCATGGCGGTGGTGGCGGACAGATCCAGCCCGGCCAGCCAGTCGCCTTCCCGGGGAAGGCCGGGCGGGCCGAAGAAGCCGGGGGCGAAGAGGGTGAGTTGGGCGGGCATTGTCTGATTGCCGTGGGTCTGGGTTGGATCGGGAAATTGATATTTTTGCCCCCCCTGATCCCCCTGTCTCATAGAGGGAGTGGAAGGCTGGAACTGTGGCGAACCGGGCACTCCGGTTTCTTGCTCTTCATTAATTTTAAAAGAACGGGCCGGGAGGGGGGACTTTCCAATTTCAGCCAACAAGCCCGTAACAACCCCCTCACGGCCAACCCCCCCCTTCGCGGACAATCACCCCCCCCGGTTCTGACGGGGCCGCGCCCGCCGGCTCACACACCAGCACCCCCGCGACGGCCAACAGCGCAGCACCATGATACAGCAAGGGCAGGCGCTCACGCGCCCATGGCGGCACACCCTGTTCCTGAAGCAGTTTTTTCAACGGGCGGGTGCCGCCCCGCCCCGCGGGCCGGCACCGTTCGCCGCCGCGGCGGTAGCGCACCGTCACGCGCCCGCCCGGACAACAAGCCAGCCGGATACCCTCCCCTTCCCCACGCCGGGCACGCAGGCGCGTGCCGTCGGGCAGGATCAGGGGCCCGGTCAAAGACCATTCCACGGCGAATTCCGGGTCAATGGGCGGCAGGGGCGGACCGGCGTAGAGCGCGTCCCGGTAGCGGCGCACTTCGGCGCCGGGCCAGTGAACCAGGGGTTCGGCGTCGGCGCGGGCGCGGAGCACGTTCTGCTCGATGTGGAGCAGACGGGCGGCGTTGGGCAGGGGCAGGCCTTTTTCCTTCAGCCAATAACGCAAAAGGTTGCGGCGGCGGGGACCGTCCATGGTCAGCAAGGAGGCGATGCTGAGGGTGCCCGGCGTCGTTCCCGCCGCTTGCACGAGATCGCCGGCGGCCAGTTGATCCAGCAAAGCGGCGGCCTCGGCCTGGTGGCCCGCCGCCCGGGCCAGGGCGCGGCCGGCGCCGGGCCAGCGTTCGGCAATGCCGGGAATCAGGGCGTGGCGGAGGTGGTTGCGGTCAAAGCGGGTGTCTTCGTTGGAGGGGTCGTCGATCCAGTGCAGCATCTGCCCGGCGGCATAGCGGGCGAGTTGAGCGCGGCTGTAGTCCAGCAGCGGCCGGAGGTGCAGCCCGTCCCCGAAAGCCGCCGCTTCGGGCATGGCCGCCAAACCGTGGGGGCCGGCGCCGCGCAGCAGTTGGAGCAATAACGTCTCGGCCTGATCGTCTCGGTGATGGGCGGTGAGCAGCAGTGTGCCCTGCTCCACACATTGGCGCAAGGCGCGGTAGCGGGCCCGACGCGCGGCGGCTTCAGGGCTCTCTCCCGGCGCGGCGCGGACGGTCACCTGGCGACCGAGGTAGTCGACGCCCAGCGCCTGGCACACCTGCCGGCAGTGAGCCGCCCAGGCGGCCGATGTGGCTTGCAGACCGTGGTCGATGTGAACGGCGGCCAGTGGCGGCAAGCCGTCCCGCACACTGGCCAGCGCGTGGAGCAGAACGTGGGAATCCCGTCCCCCGCTGTAGGCGACGAGCAGGCGCGCAGCAGGAAGGTGGGCCTGAAGGCGCTGCGCCAGGGCTTGCGGTGAAAACTGAGGGTGAGCGGACGTCACATCAGCCGGTGAAATGGCCGAACTGCATCAGCCGCTCGCTGCGCCGGGCCAGCAGCGCGCCGGTGTCCAGCGCCGTAAGCTGGGCGATGTGTTCCGCCAGGGTGTCTTTGAGACGCTGGGCCATGGCGTCCACGTCCCGGTGGGCGCCGCCCAGGGGTTCGGGCACCACCTCGTCCACCAGTTTGAGTTCCAGCAAACGGTCGGAGGTGATGCCCATGGCTTCGGCGGCATCGGACGCTTTCTCCGCGCTTTTCCACAAAATGGAGGCGCAGCCTTCGGGAGAAATGACGGAATAGGTGCCGTATTGCAGCATCAGCACACGGTCGCCCACACCGATGGCCAGCGCGCCGCCGGAACCGCCCTCGCCAATGACCGTGCAAATGATGGGCACCTTGAGGCGCGCCATCACCAGCAGGTTGCGGGCAATGGCCTCGGACTGGCCCCGCTCTTCGGCATCAATGCCGGGATAGGCACCGGGGGTGTCGATGAAGGTGAGGATGGGCAGTTTGAACCGCTCGGCGGTTTCCATCAGCCTGAGGGCTTTGCGGTACCCTTCCGGGCGCGGCATGCCGAAATTGCGGCGGACTTTTTCTTTAGTGTCGCGGCCCTTTTGGTGGCCGATGACCATCACCGGCCGGCCGTCCAGTCGCGCCAGGCCGCCAACGATGGCCCGGTCATCGGAAAAGCTGCGGTCACCGTGCAGCTCTTCAAAATCGGTGAACATGCGTTCCACGTAATCGGAGGTGAACGGCCGCATGGGGTGGCGCGCCAGCTGGGAAATCTGCCAGGCGTTGAGCTTGGAAAAAATGGATTCCGTCAGGCCCCGGCTTTTCTCCTCCAGCTTGCCGATTTCTTCCGACAAGTTGATATCGCTGTCGCTGCTGACAAAGCGCAGTTCTTCGATTTTCGCCTCCAGTTCGGCGATGGGCTGTTCGAAATCCAGGAAATGGCGTTTCATGAAAAGGCGTGTCCGTGGGTGTCGCGCGTGGGGGCGTTATTCTAGCGTCGCGGGGGGCGCTTAGCCACCGCCAAAAGGGGCACGAGCCAGCCCCCTCTCAAATGTAAACCTGGAACTCGGCCGCCTGCTGCAATACCAGGCGGGCAAAGGCCGAGGCGGCCGGACTCAGCCGCTTGCCCTCGCGGTGGACCAGGTGCCACTGCCGTCGCAATGGAAACCCCTGCACGTCCAGGACGCACAACTGGCCGGAGTCGATTTCCGCCCTGACCGTGTGGAGTGATACTACACCCAGCCCCAGGCCCGCCTCCACGGCGTGTTTGATCGCCTCGTTTTTGTTCATTTCCATGGCCGCCTGAAAAACGTGCCCCCGCTCAGCGAAAAATTTTTCCAGGGCGCTGCGCGTGCCCGAACCTTGTTCGCGCCCGATAAGGGGCTCATCCAGCAGTCTTTCGAGGGGGATATTCTTCTTGGCCGCCAAGGCATGGCCGGCGGCACCAATGACGACCAGGGGGTTGTCCATGAACGCCTGTGCCACCAGACGGTGGCCCTCGGGTGGCTGCCCCATCAAGGCCAGGTCAATGCTGTTGTCGCCCAGGTGCTTCAGCAGGGTTTCACGATTGACCACGTTGAGACGAAGGCGCACATCCGGATGAAGACCACGAAACACGGCGAGCAGGCGCACCGTGAAAATGCTGGCGGTGCTGGCCGCCGACACGGTGAGGGTGCCGCCTTTCAGCCCTTGCATATCCGCCAGGAGCTGGTCGAGGTTGGTCAGTTCGCGTTCCAACACCTCGCTCACCCGCAACACTTCCCTGCCCGCCTCGGTGAGGTGAATGTGCTTGCCCATGTGTTCAAATAGGGGGATCCCCAACGCGCCCTCCAACTGCTTGATCTGCATGGAAACGGCCGGCTGGGTGAGATGAAGCTCGGCACTGGCGCGGGAAAAACTCTCGCAGCGGGCCACGGCGGCGAGAATCTCGAGTTGTCGCAAAGTCAGCCTTCTCATAAACAATACTTTTATTTTGTGAAAGTAATTCTTAATTTTTCTTATATACCATATTTTTTATACTGCATTGAGAAATATATTGTCCCGTTGCAACCGTATTGGAGGAACTCATGGCAAACGATCAATCCGGCCGCTATGCCGATCTTGATTTGAAAGAAGAAGATCTCATTGCCGATGGCAAACACCTGCTGGTGGCCTACCGCATGAAACCCGCCCCGGGGCACGGTTTTCTGGCCGTGGCCGCCCACGTTGCGGCCGAATCTTCCACCGGCACCAACGTGGAAGTATCCACCACCGATGATTTCACCCGGGGGGTGGACGCCCTGGTCTATGACATCGACGAGAACGCCTTTGGCGACCAGGGCGGACTGATGAAAGTGGCCTACCCCGTTGAACTGTTTGACCCCAACCTGACCGACGGCGTCTTCAACGTCTCTCACATGTGGTCACTGATTCTGGGCAACAACCAGGGCATGGGGGACCATGAAGGCTTGCGCATGCTGGATTTCCTCGTGCCCGAGTGCATGATCAAGCGCTTTGATGGCCCCGCCGCCAACATCACCAACCTGTGGAAGGTACTGGGCCGTCCCGAAGTGGACGGTGGCTACATTGCCGGCACCATCATCAAACCCAAACTGGGCCTGCGGCCCGAACCGTTCGCCAAGGCCTGTTATGACTTCTGGCTGGGAGGCACTTTTATCAAGAACGACGAGCCCCAGGCCAATCAACCGTTCTGCCCGATGAAGGAAGTGATCCCGCTGGTGGCGCAGGCCATGGACCGTGCCCAGCAGGAGACCGGTGAAGCCAAGTTGTTTTCCGCCAACATCACCGCAGATTTCCATCAGGAAATGATTCATCGCGGCGAATACATCCTGGAAGAGTTCGCCAAATACAACTCTGCCGATCATGTCGCCTTCCTGGTTGACGGCTTCGTCACCGGTCCCGCCGGCGTCACCACCTGCCGACGTGCCTTTCCCGACACCTTCCTGCACTTTCACCGGGCGGGTCACGGCGCGGTGACGTCCTACAAATCCCCCATGGGCATGGATCCCCTGTGCTACATGAAGCTGGCCCGGCTGATGGGCGCCTCCGGCATCCACACCGGCACCATGGGCTACGGCAAGATGGAGGGGCATGCCGGCGAAACCGTGCTGGCCTACATGCTGGAACGCGATGAGTGCCAGGGACCCTACTTCTACCAGAAATGGCACGGCATGAAGGCGACCACGCCCATCATCTCCGGCGGCATGAACGCCCTGCGCCTGATCGGCTTCTTCGAGAACCTGGGCCATGCCAACCTGATCAACACCTGTGGTGGCGGTGCCTTCGGCCATATTGACAGCCCGGCGGCGGGGGGTAAATCACTGGATCAGGCGTACCAGTGCTGGAAGGAAGGCGCCGACCCCGTCGAATTCGCCAAGACGCATCACGAGTTTGCCCGCGCGTTCGAATCGTTCCCCGGCGACGCCGACAAGCTGTTCCCGGGCTGGCGTGAGAAACTGGGCATCAATGCCGCCTGAGCGGCCCGCAAACCCACACTGGAAAACAATAAAAGCGGGCGGTGACGCGGTGCGTCACCGCCTTCTTTTTTTCTGCCCGGCCTCGCAGCACCGCCCGGACCCCACGCTACGAGCAGCCGCTCAAGCCGCCTCCGGTGCCGGAGACCGTGCGTAAACAGCCCCCTGAATGCTGCGAAACAGCCAGCCGAACAATCCGCCGGTGAGGCGAGCCAGGTCTGAAGAGCAGTGCGACGACGACCACTCCCCATCCGGAATGAATGCCGCGGCACTCGACGTCAATCCGGGAAGCAACAACCATCAGGAGGATCAGCGGGGTAACATTCACCGGACGTTTTTTCATGGCACCCCCCCGCAACTATCGGGTACCCTGTCGGGGCAGAACAAATGCGTTTTTCAGATCGGTCAACCGCTGGTTTAGAGGAATATTCAGGGGTGCGGAAAAATACGTTTCCACTTTTCTTGCTCAGCCTCCTGATCGGCGCTGCGGGGGGCTGCTCGGCGGTGCGTGGCACCCTTTCAGGGTCTGATTTCGGCAATGCCGTATTGCGATCTTATGACAAAAGCGTCAGTGCGATTGGCACAGGAGTCAGCCGTTCCACCAAAAAGATAGGCGACTTCCTCAGCGACGCCGACGACAAATGGCTGAGGGGAATACTCAAATCAAAAAAAGCATCCCCGGCAGGCCGCCCCCCAGCTTCGAGAAAAAAGGCCAGCCCGCCCCCTCCGTCAGGAGTGGACCCCTCTGCCGGCGCGGCTGCTTTCCGGTGGCCCGTCGCGGCCGGAAAAAACACCGTTGTCACTTCACAGTTCGGTTGGCGAATGAGAGGCCGGCATCGCGGAATTGATATCGGCGGACCGACGGGAACACCTGTTTATGCCGTGGCCGCCGGAACGGTGATCTTTGCCGCAAACCACAGGAACGGTTATGGAAATCTGGTGATTGTGCATCACGCCAATGGCCTCACTTCCCATTATGCGCACAACGACGTGATCAAGGTGAAAGAAAATCAAGTGGTGCAACAAGGCCAAATCATCGCTTTGTTGGGCTCCACCGGCCGGTCCACCGGCCCGCATTTGCACTTCGAGGTGAGAGCGGGAGATCGTGCGGTGAACCCCTGCAAATTCCTGCCGAGCAACCCATACCTGACCTGCCGCGTGTAAACATGGAAAACCGACGAAGCTGTAAAATCAGGGACACAGAATCAAACATCACTCGGCGACAATGCCATGCAAATAACGGCTGCGCCCATTGGTGCTGGCGTCACTCACCGAGAAATACACGGCCGACCCTTCCAGCGCCATCGCACGATCCGTATCTGACACCAGGGACGAGCCGGCCAGATCGATTCGGCTTTCCGTAGCCTGCAGGGGCAAGGCACCCAGCAACCGGACCAAAGTGCCTTCAATCACGGACTGCCGCGCGGACAGCGCCGTGCCCCTGGCGACGATTTTGACGTTCTCAAGGATGACGCGCGATGCCGAGACTGTCAGCGATCTGGCAAACACGTCTTGCAGCATCACCTGCTCACAGCCTTGAATGTCGATGCGCCGGTACGGTCCATTGATTCGGACTCCGCTCTGGCCCCGGCAGGCGAAGTCATCGTTGACCGCCTGCGGCCGGGGCGCCCGGATGCGCTCCCCGGTTTGATCCGCCACCAGCGCGCCGCGCAACAGGGCATTGAAGGCGGCGGGCGCCTGCTTCATCGGCACATGATTGACGCCTTCCATGACCGTCAACGTTGCATCGGGCATGCGGCCGGCAAGCAGGATTCCGGTCCGCAAGGGCGCAACGCTGTCCACCCCGCCCCAAATTATCCGGGTGGGTACCTTGACCTCGCTGATGGCTTTCGAGAAATCTTCGTTGATCAAGGCCATGGCCGCATGGGTCATGTGGTGGTCTTTGAGCAGGTATCCGCGCGCCATCTCGTTGTTGAGAATAATCTGGGACCAATCAGGAACAGCATCGGCGGCCTCCAACAAGCGCTCGCTGAGGCTGTCCACGCGGCGGGTAATATCCGCCAGCCATGCGCCGACACGGCCCAGGCGCGCCTGGTACGCCCGGGTCAGGCGTGCCAGATGCTTGGTAAACACAGTGCGTTGCAAAATCCCTGCAGCGTCAACGAGGGCTAATTTCTCCACTTCGTGTTGGTAATCGTGCGCATAACGCAGCACGATGGCGCCCCCCAGCGAATGACCGATCGCGATCACTTTTCCTTTGGCCAGGCGGCCCGCCAGCCAATGAATGAGGCGGCTGTAATTGGAGGGAGAATACAGACCGGAACCAGAATCCGAGCGGCCAAAACCGGGCAGATCGAAGGCGACGACGTGAAAGTGATCTGCCAGGGCGGGGATGGTGTTCAGCCAGTCGTTGAGACCGTTATCGCCCAGGCCATGGACGAGGACAACGGTTTGCTTGTTTCCGACCCCCGCTTCCACGATGTAAAGACGGCCGTTGAATACCGGCTCGTCGATGAAGTAGGCGCGCCAGCCATCCGGGTAGGACGAAATGTCCGCGGCAGGTGCTGGTACAGCGTGTTGCGCGGCAGCGCCGGCGGCGAACATCAAGGCCAGCAGCAGGGCAACAATCCGCTTGTTCATGACACAGGTTCAATACCCCTTGCATTCAGTTGTGCCACTGGCACTGTTTCAGACGTCACTGGTAAACCACCCGCACACCCTCCTCCCCCGCCAAATCCCGCAAACGATGCAGCAATTCATCGCTGGGCATCACGCGCCAGTCATCCCCCAGGGCCAGGCGCGCCTGGGCTGAAGCGGTGCGGTAGTTTACCCACACCGGACACTGACCCTCCCGAAACGGCCCCAGGGTCCGCTCCAGCGCCTGCATAAAGCCATTGGCCGCGCGGCGGGCATCGACGGCGATTTCCAGACGGCGGGCGAAGGCGTCGCGGGCGTGATCAATGTCGAAAATACGCTCGGCGCTCATCTTAAAGCCACCCGAGTAATCATCCACGCTGACAGTGCCTTCCACCACCAGCAGTTTGTCCTTCACCACCAGGGTGCGGTATTTGGCGTAGACCTGGGAAAACACGGCCAGTTCGATGCGGCCGCTGCGGTCGTCCAGGGTGACAAAAGCCATGCGGTCGCCACGCTTGCTGTTGCGGGTGCGCAGACCCACCACCAGGCCCGCTACGACAACGGTCTGGTTGCGCTCGGGCTGCAGCTCGCTCAGGCGGGCGCGGACGAACTGGCGCAACTCGCTTTCGTATTGTTCAATGGGATGGCCGGTGAGATAGAGCCCCAGGGTTTCTTTTTCCCCTTGCAGGCGTTCGCGTTCGCTCCATTCTTCGGCGTGCACGAATTCGCCCTGTTCGGACACGTGCACGCAGCCGCCGAACAAATCGTTTTGTCCCACGGCAATATCGCGCACGTGTTGCTCTGCCAGCTTCAATGCGGTGTCCAAAGAAGCCATGAGGGTGGCCCGGCCCGGTCCCAGCTTGTCCAGGGCGCCGGCGCGGAGCAGGGCTTCCAGGGCCCGGCGGTTGAGTTTGCGGGTGTCGATGCGGCGGCAGAATTCGAACAGGTCCTGGTAGCGGCCGTGTTCCTGACGTTCGGCAACAATGCCGTCGGTGGCGGCCGAGCCCACACCCTTGATGGCCCCCAGGCCATAGTAGACAGTGCGCTCGTCTTTCACGGCGAAGGCGGTCTCGCAACTGTTCACATCCGGCGGCAGCAAGTCCAGTTTCATGCGCCGCGCTTCGTCGATGAAGGTAACCACTTTGTCAGTGTTGTGCATATCCGCAGACATCACCGCGGCCATAAAGGCGGCCGGATGGTGGGCTTTCAGCCAGGCGGTCTGATAGCTCACCAAAGCGTAAGCGGCCGAGTGGGATTTGTTGAAACCGTAGCCGGCGAACTTCTCCATCAAATCGAAGATATAGGTGGCGGTGCTTTCCGCCACCCCCCGCGCGGTGGCGCCGCTGACAAAAATTTCCCGCTGCTTGGCCATTTCCTCGGGTTTTTTCTTGCCCATGGCGCGGCGCAGCAGATCGGCGCCCCCCAAGGTATAGCCTGCCAGCACCTGGGCGATTTGCATGACCTGCTCCTGGTACAGGATCACGCCGTATGTGGGCTTGAGTATGGGCGCCAGATCGGGGTGGGGGTATTCCACCCGGGTGCGGCCGTGTTTGCGGTTGATGAAATCATCCACCATGCCCGATTGCAGGGGGCCGGGGCGGAACAGGGCCACCAGGGCGACGATGTCCTCGAAGCAGTCGGGCTGGAGGCGCTTGATGAGGTCTTTCATGCCCTGGGATTCGAGCTGGAAGACGGCGGTGGTTTCGCAGTTTTTCAGCAACTTGAAGGCAGCTTCGTCGTCCAGGGGAATGCGGGCGATGTCCAGGGGGGGCTCACCGGCCTGCTCCTGCTGGGCGTTGACGGTTTTGACGGCCCAGTCAATGATGGTGAGGGTGCGCAGCCCCAGAAAATCGAACTTCACCAGGCCGACGGCTTCCACGTCATCCTTGTCAAACTGGGTGACGGCGCTGCCGCCGCCCTGCTCGCAGTAGAGCGCCGTGAAATCAGTGAGCGCGGTGGGCGCGATCACCACCCCGCCGGCGTGCTTGCCGGCGTTACGCGCCACCCCTTCCAGCTTGCGGGCGAGATCAATGAGATCACGCACCTCGTCTTCTTGGTCATAGCGCGCTTTGAGCTGCTCTTCTTGTTCCAGGGCCTTATCCAGGGTCATGCCCAGTTCGAAGGGGATGAGCTTGGCAATCTGATCCACAAAGCCGAAGGGGTGGCCCAGCACCCGGCCCACGTCCCGCACCACTGCCTTGGCGGCCATGGTGCCGTAAGTGATGATTTGCGAGACCCGCTCGCGGCCGTAGGTCTGCACCACGTAGTCGATGACCCGGTCACGCCCCTCCATGCAAAAATCCACGTCAAAGTCGGGCATGGAGACCCGCTCTGGATTCAGAAACCGCTCGAAGAGAAGGTCATAACGTATTGGATCCAAATCGGTAATTCCCAGGGCATAGGCCACCAAGGAGCCCGCCCCTGAGCCCCGCCCCGGCCCCACAGGCACGCCGTTTTGCCTGGCCCAGCGGATGAAGTCAGCCACGATGAGAAAGTAGCCGGGGAAGCCCATCTGGCAAATCACGTCCAGCTCGCTCTCCAGACGTTCATCATACGGTTTGCGAATGTCGGCAAAATTCTCCGCCCCGGTATCAAATAAAAAGGCCAGCCGCCGCTCCAGCCCCGCGCGGGATTGCTGGCGGAAATAATCGTCGGTGGTCAGGCCCCCGGGAATAGGGAATGCCGGCAGCACTGGCTGGCCCAGGTTCAGCTCCAGATTGCAGCGCCGGGCGATTTCCACGGTGTTTTCCAGCGCCTCGGGCAGGTCGCTGAACAGCTCGGCCATTTCGTCCGGCGTACGCAGATACTGCTGTTCGGAGTACATTCGTGGCCGGCGGGAATCGCCCAGCACCCGGCCCTCGTGTATACACACCCGTGCCTCGTGGGCATCGAAATCGTCCGGGGAGAGAAAGTGCACGTCATTGGTGGCCACCACCGGCAGGTCCGCCGCGGCGGCCAGCTCCACCGCGGCGTGCAGGTAGTCTTCGTCCTGGGGCCGGCCGGTGCGCTGGACTTCAAGGTAAAAGCGGTCCGGGAACCAGCGCTGCCAGTCGGCCAGCAGCAGCCGGGCGTCCTGCCCGGCCAGCAGGGTCTGGCCCAGTTCCCCCTGGCGGCCACCGGAGAGAGCGATCAAACCCTCGGTGCCACCCTCCAGCCAGGCGCTGCGGACCATGGGCACACCCCGCTCCTGCCCCTCCAGATAACTGCGGGAAATGAGCCGGGTGAGGCGGTGGTAGCCGTCCTGGTTTTGGCACAACAGCACCAACCGGCTGGGATCCCCCCCGCCCTGGTCGCGCCGGAACCACACATCCACCCCGATAAGCGGCTTGATTCCGGCCGCCAGCGCCGCACGGTAAAACTTCACCGCCGCGAACAGGTTGCCCTGATCGGTCACCGCCACCGCCGGCATGCCCGCTGCGACCGCGGCTTCGACCAGGGACTTCACCCGCACAATGCCGTTAACGAGCGAATATTCAGTGTGTACCCGAAGGTGAACAAAAGGAACTGCCATGGGCGGCGATTCTAGCTCAGCAGACAGAAATCATCGACGGGGGCGGGCAGGACGGCTCGATTATCTGCCCACAGCGGCGAGGCGGCGGTTGACCCCGTACACCGCCAACAACACCACAAAGGAGAACAACAACAGCCCCGCGGACAGGATATGGGCCTGGCCGTAATCCAGGCTTTCCACGTGATCGTAGACAGCGATGGACAGCACCTGCGTCTGACCGGGGATATTGCCGCCTATCATCAACACAACGCCGAACTCGCCGACAGTGTGGGCGAACCCCAGGGTTGCGGCGGTGAGGAAGCCCCGGCGCGCCAGCGGCACGGCAACGGAAAAAAACCGGTCCAGCGGCGAGGCGCGCAACATGGCGGCAGCCTCCAGCGGTCGCTGCCCCACAGCGGCAAAGGCGTTTTGCAGCGGCTGCACCACGAAGGGGAGGGAATACAGCACCGAGCCGATCACCAAACCGGTGAAGGTGAACGCCAAAGAGCCACCGGTCAATGCGCGCCAGCCGCCGCCCAGGACACCCTCCGGGCTCAAGACCGTCAACAGATAAAAACCCAACACGGTGGGCGGCAACACCAGCGGCACGGCCACCACCGCTTCGATGCCGGTCTTCCACCAGCGTCCCGGCCGCGCCAGCCACCACGCCAGAGGCGTACCGAGCAGCAACAACACCAAAGTGGTGACCAGGGCCAGGCGCAAGGTAATCCACAGCGCCGCCCAATCCCCCTCGGACAACACCTACCCCTGCTCCCCGCAATCCACCACATAAAACCGCAAACGCCGCTCGCCGCCCTGGCCTTCCCCCCAGACCAGGGTGTCGCGCCCCACCAGCGTGGGCCAGCGCCTGGGACCAGCCAGCTCAGGGCGCCACAACACCGGCTGATACCAGCCTTTTTCATCCCGGGCAAAGTGGGCGGGCAGGCGCCGCTCAATGAGCGCCTTCACCATGGCGCGCTCAGCCGTTTCGGCGCAAAGTTCCACGGTGCGCTCCAAGGGGGGCTGTTCGTACAAAGCGGTCACCCGATAGCGTTTCACGATAATTCCCGGGGGAACTAGCGGGCTTCGTTTCTGGTCAGCCCACAACGCCGGCAGCGGTAAGCCGTGATCAGCTTTCCCTGTTTGACATCGAAACGGCGCTCCGCCTGCACGGTCCATTGATGAAAGCCGCTGCGGCACAACGCACGGCCCCGGTGTTTGTC
The DNA here is from genome assembly GCA_011375345.1 of Gammaproteobacteria bacterium. Lineage (NCBI taxonomy): Bacteria > Pseudomonadati > Pseudomonadota > Gammaproteobacteria > Gammaproteobacteria bacterium. The sequence goes on along the minus strand of DRLM01000053.1, from coordinate 31,227 downwards.
TGATAATTTCGGTCGTTTGAAAGGAACAACGTCACCCACGGCAGGCTCCCGGCAGCTTGACAAAACAAAACCACACAGCTTTTGCTTGTATTCATTTTAAAACTACGGTACTTTGGCGCCATCCGCAACGGATATGCGATTCGGTTGTAACGCACAATGAAAAAACGGCTCCCAGCGCTCGCGCTTTGCGCGGTGATCATCGCCCCCGCCCATGCTGTTGAAACTGTCCCGGACGCGGTCACCGTGTATTGGGAAGTCAGTTTCGGCGGCGCCAGGGAAAATCATGACCAAGCCAGTCTGGGGGTACGCTTCGACACCCTGGACATCAGCCCGCCGCCCGGCACCCCAGCCCCCCGTTTCCGCCTGGAAGAACCTGCGCTGCTTGACTTCGCCGTGGGCGGCAGCGGCGCTGCAGCGCTGCGCTTTTCCGGTCACAATGTTCTAAGCTCCGCGCCTTAGGACTGTCGGATTTAGGAGGATCGAGCGAAAAAGCGGGAGAACGAGGGCAGATTGTCGCGATGTTGAGACGCCCAGGGGGTGCCTGGTGACGAAAAATCGCGCCAACAAGGACCACATCTCCCGGTTTTGCAGCCGATTCATCCGAAACCCGGCAGGTTCCTGGCCCGCATTGCCCGGCAGGAGGAGACGGCACGGCGGAATCTACCGTTGCGGCCGCGCCCGGGGGTGAAACCCCTGGCTCTCGCGGTGCCGAAACCGCTGCAGGGCCTCATGCCGCTCCCGCGGCGTCATCTGCCGCAGTGCGTCGCGCGCCCGGTCCCGCTGAGCGGGCGACAGTTCACGCCAGTGCTCTTTCAGCCGCTGGCGCTCGCTCTGTGGCAAAGCATGGATCCCCTCCTGCAAGCGCCGTCTCTCATGGGGCATCAAATCGCCATGACGGATTTGCTGCCGTGCCTTGCGGCGCTGTTCCGGTGTCAAACTTTTCCATTCCTGCCGCAGCTTACGGCGCCGCTCGGGGGGCTGCGCCTTGAACCACTGCCACATCCGCCGGATTCGAGCCTGTTCCGCCGGTGGCAAGGCCTTGAATCGCCTGAAACGTTCGCGCATCTTCGCCCTTTGCTCGGGTGACAGTTCACGCCAATGCTTAAACCGTTGTTGCGCCAGCTTCCGTTCACCCGCATCCATTTCCGCCCACCGCTGGGCGCCCCGTTGCAGACGGGCCTGACGATCTGCTGGCAATTGATCCCATTTATCGGCGAAAGGCTTGAGCACGGCTTGTTCCCCCGGGCTGAGGGAGGACCAATCCAGGGCGAAAGCTCCCGGCAACCACCCGCCGAGCCCCACGGAAAAGGCCAGTATCAGGGTTCTAATCTTCATCGCGCTCATCCGCCTGTACTGCTGTTGTTTGGGATTCCGGACCTTGAAAGCGCATGGGATCCACCCATTCACCGTCATCCGTTTCCCAATCAGCGAGAAATTCCAAGAGTTCAAGAGAGGGCGACTCGTCTTCCGGTGCGTCGTCTGCCACTGCCGCAAAAGGGATCAGCACCAGCATCAACAACCAGACGACGCTAACCCGTTTCATGCACATCGGCCAACCACAGGTAAAAATCCGCGTCTTCGAAAACCTCCAGCTCTTCCCCTGACAGCAAGAGCTCCATATCATCCAGTTCAGCAGCGGGAACCACCGGATCCAACCCCTGTTCAGGGCCGGACCACAACACGACGGCAAGCACCACTACGGCGGCGGTGGCGAAAGCGCCCCCGAAGGCACGCCCTTTCCACGGCGTGCGAACAGGCGCTGCGGCGGCCAGGGCCTGCTTGCGCGCGGCACGCAAACGGGCGCGGGTGAGTTCGTCCAGGGATTCGGCCCGCGCCTCCAGCACACGCTTGGCGTGGTCCAGAAAAACCTGCTCATCGTCACGCGGGGTCACGGCCAATGATCCTGAAGTTGCTCGCGCAGGGTGTGCACGGCACGGGAGTAATGGGTTTTCACACTGCCGGCGGAGCACCCCATGGCTTGTGCTGTCTGGGCCACATCCAGACCTTCCCAGGTGCGCAGCATGAACGCCTGCTGCTGACGCGGCGGCAGCCTGCGCAATGCACGTTCCAGTGCTTCAGCCGCCCGCTCGCCCGCCACGCGCCGCTCAGTGCCGGGGGCCTCAGGGTCGTGCCAGTCCAGCTCAGGATGGTCATCGCCCTCCTCCGGCGCGCGGCGCCACGCCATCCAGCGCCGCCGCACTGCGCCGCGGCGGTGCCAGTCGTTGATGCGGTTGTTCAACACCCGGTAAAACAACGGCGGCCACTCGGCCTCGCTGCGGTCCGCGTAGTGTTGGACGAGTTTCATCATGGCGTCTTGTACCACGTCCAATGCCTCGTCGGTATCGCCGGTGGCGATCCGCGCCATATGCAGGGCGCGTTTTTCCACTCCGGCGAGAAATCGCTCCAGAGCTTCGGTGGCGGCCAGTGTCTGCTTCCTCCCCGTCTATGCCGTCTCAAATTCCGCGCCTGTTGCAACAAACAAACGGTCCTCATCTGACACTTGCATCCCCCCCACGCCCGCGATCCGCCCTGGCTGCCATCAGTCCAAACCCGGTCACGGCTGTTTGTCATTCTAACGTCGCACGGCGGCGTCGGTTGACATCGCAAGGCACGGAAACGCAAGAGTAGAGTTATTTGTAGACCTTGCGCCGAAACAGGTCGTTGCGCCGGCTCACCAGGCGGTCGAGGAACAGCAGGCCGTCGAGATGATCGATTTCGTGCTGCACGGCCCGGGCTTCAAAACCGGCGCACTCGTAGCGCTGCCGCGCGCCATGCTCATCGAAGGCGTCCACCACAATGCGCGCCGCCCGGATCACGTTGCCGGTGTAGTCGGGCACAGACAGGCAGCCCTCCCGGCCCACGTCCAGGCCCTCCCATGCGCTGATTTCGGGGTTGATCAGCACCATGCGGCCGTGGCTCTCCACCTGGCGCCGGGCGGAGCAGTCCACAATGACGATGCGTTGGAAACGGCCCACCTGGGGCGCGGCGATGCCCACGGCACCGGGACCCTCGCCCATGGTGGCCGCCAGCTCCGCCACAAACGCCAGCAAAGACTGATCGAAAACCTCCACCGGTGAAGAGACTTGCTTCAGGCGCGGATCGGGATAGGTCAGAATCTCCAGCGCCATCAGCCCACCATGGTCTCAACAAGGCCAAGGCGGGCTTCCACGCCTTCCTGGCGCACGACACTGAGAGCGGATTCCAGGGCTTCAACACCTTCAGTGGCCTGACCCTCGATATGCATGATATAGAGGGGTGCGTCAGTGCTGCCCGCCACATCCGAGTCCAGATCGAGAATATTCAAGCCCGCCTCCGCCAGGATGCCGGTCACTTTGGCGACGATGCCGGCGCGATCCGCCCCGAACACGGTAATACGCACATCGGGAAGCAAGTGTTCGTGCAGGCGGCCCTCGATGGCGTCCACGTGCAGGTGCAACCCCAAGGATTGGATCACCGGCTCCACCGTCACTGCCAGCTGCCTGGCCGTGCCGTCGAACTCCACCATCAGCATGATGGTGAAATTACCCCCCAGGCGCAGCATGGAAGCCTCCCCCAGATTGGCGCCACCCTCGTACAAGGCGCGGGTCACGTGGGCCACGATACCGGGCCGGTCCCTGCCCACCACCGTCAACATATACCAGTGCTTCATGTCCGAACCCCCTCAATGCAGGGTGCTGTGGGCCAGATAAACGGTCAGCACACCTGCGGAAATCAAGCCGATTTGCTGCAAGCTTGCACTCAGTTCCACCCGTTCGTGCAAACCCGGAATCAAGTCCGCCACCGCCACGTAAATAAAGCTCGCCGCCGCGACCGCCAAGGCATAGGGCACCAGTTGCTGGGCATCCTGCAAACCATAATAGGCCAGCACCGCCCCCACCACCGTCGCCAGGGACGACAACAGATTGAACCCCATGGCCCGGCCCCGGCTGAAGCCGCTACTCAGCAGCACGGCGAAATCGCCCACTTCCTGGGGGATTTCATGGGCGGCCACGGCCAGGGCGGTAACCATGCCAAGATGACTGTCGGAGAGAAACGCGGCGGCAATGATGATGCCGTCCACGAAATTATGCAGACTGTCCCCCACCAGCACGATGACCCCCGCCGACGCCTCGCCCTGTGAGCCGCTCTCCGTCGGATCGTGCGCCTCGCAATGGCGATGATGACAATGGCGCCACAGCACCATTTTTTCCAGCACGAAAAACGCCAGCACACCCAGCAACACCGCCAACATCAAATCGTGCACATCGTGCACATCGTCCACACCGGGCGCCCCCATGGCGTGGGGCAACAAAGCCAGAAACGCCGCCCCCAGCAAAGCGCCGGTGGCGAAACTGATCAAGTACGGCAGCAGGCGCTCACGCCACAGCGACGGCAGCAGCAAAAACGTTCCCGCCGCCACCACACTCAGCACACCACCCAGCAGGCTGAAAAGAATGATCCACCCGAGCACGCCCATTCAACAATCCGGTCAACAAGGTAGCCGGGCAGTCTACCCGAATTGTCTGGAGGGTCCAGCCTGAAAAGGCGCCAGGATCGGTCCCCCCGCCGTCAGCGCCCACCTCCCCGCGCTCACTCCCCTCTTTGAGAAAGAGGCAGGCCATAGAGGAGATGGCTTTCTATTCCCCTTTTGAAAAATGGGGGACTTAGCACGGGGCCAGCCAAACCAAGGCCGCCATCCGCCCCGTGAGACCGTCGCGGCGATAGGAGAAAAAACGTTCAGCATCGCCCACGGTGCACCAATGCCCACCGTACACCGCGGTGACATGAACGCGTGCGAGGCGCTGACGGGCCAGGGCGTATAAGTTCGCGAGGTAGCGGTCCCCGCGCCCGGGGTGAAAGGCGTGTTCCGCCGCGGCGTCCTGTTGGATGAAGGCTTGGCGCACCTCGGGGCCCACCTCGAAGGCGGTGGGGCCAATGGCGGGGCCAAGCCAGGCGAGCAGGCGCCGCCCCGGCCGGCCCAGGGCCCGCACGGCCTGTTCGATGATGCCGGCGGCCAGGCCACGCCAACCGGCGTGGACGGCGGCCACTACAGTACCGCCAGTGTCGCACAGCAACAGGGGCAGGCAGTCGGCGGTGAGCACGGTGCAGACCAGGCCGGGGTGGCGGCTGAAACTGCCGTCCGCCACCACTCCGGCCCTGGCACAGGCGGCATCCACCACAACCGTGCCGTGCGCCTGTGCCAGCCACAGCGGTTCCGCGGGCAAGGGCACGGCACGCCGCAAGCGACGGCGGTTTTCCTGCACCTGCTCCGGCTCATCGCCCACATGACCGGCCAGGTTGAGGCTGCCGTAGGGCGGCTCGCTCACCCCGCCGCTGCGGGTGGTGGCAAGCGCCCGCACCGTCGGGGGCGCGGGCCAGTCCGGGGTAATCCAGGCCGGGCCGGTCATGCCTGGGCGTCCGTATCGGCTTTTAGCGCGGCGAGCAGCTGGCATATATCGTCCGGCAAAGGCGCCTCCCACGACACCGGTTCGCCCCGCCGCGGATGCCGCAGGGCCAGGCGGCGGGCATGCAAGGCCTGGCGGGGAAAACCGCGCAGGGCTTGAATGAGTGCGTCTCCGGCGCCGGAAGGCAGGCGCGCGCGGCCGCCGTAGGTGGCATCCCCCACCAGCGGATGGCGGATATGGGCCAGGTGCACCCGGATTTGGTGAGTGCGCCCCGTCTCCAGGCGCACAGCAATATGGGTGTGGGCCCGGAAGCGGCCTTGGACGCGATAATGGCTGATGGCCGGCTTGCCCCTTGGCACCACGGCCATGCGCTTGCGGTCCACGGGATGGCGGCCGATGGGGGCGTCCACCGTGCCCCCCGCCACCAGGGCGCCCACCACCACCGCCGCGTACTCCCGGCTCACGGTGCGGGCCTGCAATTGTGCCACCAGACTTTTTTGCGCCGCCAGGGTGCGGGCCACCACCAGCAGCCCACTGGTGTCCTTGTCCAGACGGTGCACCACTCCGGCACGGGGCAGGCGCTCCAGCTCGGGGGCGTGGTGCAACAGGGCATTGACCAAAGTACCGTCCCAGTTGCCCGCCGCGGGATGCACCACCACGCCGGGCGGCTTGTTGATGACCAGCAGGCTGTCGTCCTCGTAGACCACGGCCAGGGGCAAAGACTGGGCCTGCCAGCTTACCGCCTGCTCTGCCACCACTTCCACGACAACCCGTTCACCCCCGCTGAGTCTGGCGCGACCGCGCAGAACCCGGCCGTTGACGGTGACGCGCCCGGCCTTGATCCACTGCTGCAAGCGGCTGCGGGAGTACGCGGGAAACAGGGCCGCGAGAGCCTGATCGAGACGCCTGCCCGCCACGCTCAGGGGGACGGTGGCTGAAAGTATCTGGCGGTTTTCTTTCTCCGGGCTCATACATGTATTCTTGAATCACTGAATTGCACGTATAATCACTGTGCAGAAAAGCCATAAATCAACGCTGTACACCGAAGGTCAGCTCTGAAAATCGATGAAGGCGGGGCAGAAACAAGCGGATATCCAGGGCTCGCCGGGTACGGGGGAATGCCGCAAGTGTACAAAGATTGCGGTCTGATGTGCCAACCTAGGGAAGGGTTGTTGAAGTGAGGTGTTACGCTTTCATGCTGGCCTGCTTCGTGCTTGGTGTCAGTCAAACACCCTTGGCCCAGAACGCAACGGCCGCCGAGGACCGGCCCTCCAGAAAGCATTTTCTGGCCGGCCACCAGGCCATGAAGTCAGGGGACTATGTGACCGCCATAGATGAATTCGAAAAAATCAAAGGACTGGCGGTGGAAGAAAAATTCGCCGCCCAAAGCCTGCTGGAAATGGCTTACGCCTACTACAAGAATCTGAAATTTTCCGCCGCCTACGCCATGGCCGACGCTTATATCCATCGTTACCCGCGCCACCGTAGCGTGGATTATGCCTACTATTTACGCGCCCTGGCGGTGTTTCAACAGGCGGTGATGATGGGCACCGGCGGCCGGGAATGGCGGGCCGGCCTGCACCGCGCTTATATGCTGTTCAACGAGATACTGGACCGCTTCCCCGCTACCCGCTATCGGGAGACTGCGGAACAATATTTACGCTATCTGCGTCAATACGTGGCAGAAGACGCCCCCATGCTGGTGCAAAGGGAACGCGCCATGCGCGAGGCCCTGGCTGCTGCCCGGCAGGGCGAAAGCCAGGCCGGCAGGGATGCACAAGGAGAAGCCACCGCACTGAGCGCAGCGAACGCGCCATAAACAACAGCCGTTTGCACGGACGCCGGGCAAGCGGACGGAACGCAGTCATACGGCCCCGGGCCGTCATTCGAGCACAGTATCATGCCCACGCTACGCAGCTTTGTCCCTTTACTCACGGCCCTGATGTTGAGCGCCTGCGCCGCATTCACCAGCTCCGTTGACGACCCGGAAAACTGGCCGGCGGAGAAATTTTACCAAGAAGGCAAGCGGGCCATGGATGTCGGCGACTACGAAGTCGCCATCGAACACTTCGAGGACCTCATCGCCCGCTTCCCCTTCGGCGCCTATGCCCAACAGGCGCAGTTGAACATCGCCTACGCCTACTACAAGTTCGAAGAACCGGAATCCGCCGTCGCCGCTGCAGACCAGTTCATCAAGCTCTACCCCCGCCACCCGCGGGTGGACTACGCCTATTACATCAAGGGGCTGGCGCGCATGCCCACCATGGGGCCGCTGGAGAGATGGTTTGAAACCGATCCGGGCCAGCGGGATCCCCGCCCGGCGCAGGAAGCCTACCGCTATTTTTCGGAACTCATCCGGAAATTCCCGGGCAGCCCCTACGCGGCCGATGCGGCGCAGAGAATGATTTACCTGCGGGAAGTCCTGGCCAGAAACGAGCTCTATGCCGCACGCTTCTACATGGAAAAAGGCGCCTATGTGGCGGCGGCCAACCGGGCCAAATTCATATTGGAGCACTACGACCAGACACCCGCCATTCCCGCAGCCCTTAAGATCATGAGCGAGGCCTACCAGCACCTGGGTTTGAGCGACCTGGCCGCCGACGCCCGGCGAGTGCTGAGTTTGAACTTTCCGGACACCGGGGCCAGTAAAGAGCAGCCAGCCGCGGGCGGCACGGGGGACTGACCACCCCCGTCGGCGGCTCGAAGCGCGTGTTTGAACTTGCAAACCAGTTCAAACTCAACAAGCCGACAAGATGTTGAAAAAGGCCTTCCCGGCCTTTTTCAACACCGGCCGCCGCCAAGGCAGCTTGCGACTGCCTCACATGCTCAATGACTTGTCGTCATTGAACATGACGGTGCAGCCCCACACTGCACACAGCTTGTTGCAAAGCAGGGTTTTTCAACAAGCTGCTAGATTGCGTCGGCGCCCTCCTCCCCGGTGCGGATGCGCACGACGCGCTGAACGTCAGAGATAAACACCTTGCCATCGCCGATCTTACCGGTGCGGGCAGCCTGGATTATGGCTTCCACCGCCCGCTCGACCTGCTCTTCTTTCACCACCAGCTCGAGTTTCACCTTGGGCAGGAAATCCACCACGTACTCAGCGCCGCGGTAAAGTTCGGTGTGCCCCTTCTGACGGCCAAAGCCTTTCACTTCCACCACCGTCATACCGGTAATCCCCACCTCCGACAGCGCCTCACGAACGTCGTCTAATTTGAACGGTTTGATGACAGCTTCAACCTTTTTCATTCTTACATCCCCTCTGTTGGCCTGGGCCTGTATGGAAAACTGCTATTTTGGGCAAAATGTTGCTCTGGCGCCAGGGCTGGCCCGGTTGATATCCAGTTCGGCCGAGCTTCGATAGCCCGAGGTGATGGGATAGCGCCGGTCGCGCCCGAACGCCCGGCGCGTTACCCGCACCCCGGGCGGGGCCTGGCGGCGCTTGTATTCGTTGCGGTTGACCATGGCCACCACCCGCGCCACCACCTCCGGCGGAAAACCGGCGGCGATAATCTCTTCTACCGGACGGTCCTGCTCCACGTACAGAGCCAGGATGGGATCGAGCACCTCATAGGGCGGCAGGCTGTCCTGATCCACCTGGCCGGGCTTGAGTTCAGCAGACGGCGCCCGGGTCAGCACCCGCTCGGGGATGACGCTGCCAAGACGGTTGCGATAGCGCGCCAGGCGGTACACCAGGGTTTTGGGCACATCTTTGATAGGGGCGAAGCCGCCGGCCATGTCCCCGTACAGGGTGGCATAACCCACCGCCATCTCGCTTTTGTTGCCGGTGGTCAGGACGATTTTGCGCTTTTTGTTGGAAATGGCCATAAGAATGACGCCCCGGCAGCGGGCCTGAATGTTTTCCTCGGTCACGTCCGGCGCAGCGCCGGCGAACTCCTCCGCCAGGCTGTCGAGAAAGGCCTGGTAGCCGGGCTCTATGGCGATGACGTGGTATTCCACCCCCAGGGCCCGGGCCTCGGCGGCGGCGTCCTCCAGGCTCATCTGCGAGGTGTAGCGGGAGGGCATCATCACCGCTTCCACCCGGTCGGCGCCAATGGCATCCACGGCGATGGCCAGGGTCAGGGCGGAATCCACACCGCCGGACAAGCCCATTACCGCGCCGCGAAAACCGTTTTTTTCGATGTAGTCCCGCACCCCCAGCACGATGGCCTGATAAACGCCGGCCTCTTCCTCCGGCGCCGGTGACAACTCGCCGGGCCGCGGTCGCACCCCCTGCCCGCGGCACTCGAATTCCACCACCCGCAGGGCTTCTTCGCCAAAGGGCGCGCGCCACACCACGCGCCCGTCGCTGTCCATCACGAAGGACGACCCCTCGAACACCAATTCGTCCTGTCCGCCCACCTGATTGACATAAACAATGGGAAGGGGCGCCTCACCGATGCGTTGGCGCAACACGTCTTCCCGCTCACGGCGTTTTTGCGCATGGAAGGGGGAGGCATTGAGGTTAAGCATGAGTCGCGCACCCGCCGCCTTCGCCTGCGCCATGGGACCGGGATGCCACAAATCCTCGCAAATGGTGATGGCCACGGGCACACCTTTAATGTCCACCACTGCCGGCTCGGCGCCCGGCACGAAATAGCGCTTTTCGTCGAACACGCTGTAATTGGGCAAGTGTTGCTTGCGATACGTGGCAAGAATGTCGCCATCGCGGATCAAAGAGGCGCTGTTGTACAGGCCGCCGGTGCCGGGGCAGGGATAGCCGATGACAACATCAATGCCCCGCACTTGGCGTTTCAACATTTCCAGCGCCCGCAGCACCTGCTGGTGCAGGCCGGGCCGGAGCAAGAGATCTTCCGGCGGATAGGCCGTCAGGCTGAGTTCGGGAAACAGCACCACGTCGGCCCTGAGTTCGTCCCGCGCGCAAACCAGCGCCCGCTCCACCCTGGCCAGATTGCCGGCCACATCCCCCACCAGGAAATCAAGCTGGGCCAACGCCACCCGCAGGTGCTTGCTCATCCTCTTCCCTTATTTCAGCTCCCGCAGCCGCTGGGACTGTTTTCCGGACGGCGCGCTGAGATCAGCCGGTAAAGTAATCCAGCATCAGTTTTCCGATGTCCGCCGGCGACCGGGCCACTTGCACGCCCGCCGCCTCCAGGGCGGCAATCTTGTCCGCCGCCCGGCCTTTGCCCCCTGCAATGATGGCGCCGGCGTGGCCCATGCGCTTGCCCGGCGGCGCGGTCACGCCGGCGATATAGGCCACCACCGGCTTGCGCACCCTGGTGCGGATGTAGTCGGCGGCTTCTTCTTCGGCAGTGCCACCGATTTCGCCCACCAGCACGATGCCCTTGGTCTGGCGGTCTCCCTCGAAGGCGGCCAGGCAGTCGATAAAGCTGGTGCCTTGGATGGGATCGCCGCCGATACCCACGCAGGTGCTCTGTCCCAGGCCGTTTTGGGTGGTTTGATACACTGCTTCGTAAGTCAGGGTGCCGGAACGAGAGACGATACCGATCATGCCTTTTTTGTGGATGGCGCCGGGCATGATGCCGATTTTGCACTCGCCCGGCGTGATGATGCCCGGGCAATTGGGACCGATCAAACGGGCGCCGTAAGACTTCAGCGCCGCCTTGACCCGCAGCATGTCCTGCACCGGAATGCCCTCGGTGATGCAGGCAATCATTTTGATACCGGCGTCCGCCGCTTCCAGGATAGCATCGGCGGCGAAGGGCGCGGGCACGTAAATCATGGTGGCGTCGGCACCGGTGGCGGCCACTGCTTCGCGCACGGTGTTGAAAACAGGCCGGCCGAGGTGGGTTTGTCCGCCCTTGCCCGGCGTGACACCGCCCACCAGATCCGTGCCGTATTCCATTGCCTGCCGGGAATGGAAAGTGCCTTGTTTGCCGGTGAACCCCTGGCAGATCACCTTGGTGTTTTTATTGACGAAAACAGCCATCAGTGTGCTCCTGCCGCCAGGGCGACGGCCTTGCGGGCGCCATCGGTCAGATCGTCGACGGTCTCGATGGCCAGGCCGCTGTCCTTCAGCATGGCCTTGCCCTGGTCCACATTGGTGCCTTCCAGGCGCACCACCACCGGCACAGCCACGTGCACCTCCTGCACCGCCTTGATGATACCCTCGGCGATGAGATCGCAACGCACGATGCCGCCAATGATGTTCACCAGCACCGCCTGCACTTTGTCATCGGACAAAATGAGCTTGAAGGCCTCGGCCACCCGCTCGGCAGTGGTACCACCGCCCACATCCAGGAAATTGGCCGGCGCGCCACCACACAGTTTGATAAGGTCCATGGTGGCCATGGCCAGGCCGGCGCCGTTCACCATACAGCCGATATTGCCGTCCAGGGAAATGTAGTTGAGGCCATACTGCTCTGCTTCCAGCTCCCGCTCGTCTTCCTGGCTGGGGTCTTTCAGCGCCGCCACCTCGGGATGGCGGAACAGGGCGTTGTCGTCGAGATTGATCTTGGCATCCACCGCCAACAGCTCACCCCCCCCGGTCACCACCAGCGGATTGATTTCCACCAGGGCGGCGTCTTTTTCCACGAACAGGCGGTACAACCCGGTCATCACACGGCCCAGCTGTTTGAACTGATCACCCGCAAGACCCAGTTCAAAACCCACCTGGCGCCATTGGTAGGGCTGCAGGCCCACCACGGGATCCACCGAGGTGGTGAGAATCTTGTCGGGCTGGTCCACCGCCACCTGTTCGATATCCATGCCGCCAAGGGCGGAGGCCATGAACACCACCCGCTCGCGGGCCCGGTCAATGACTGCACCCAAATACAGCTCCCGCGCCACTTCGCAAGTGGGCTCGACCAACACCGTGTTGATGGGCAGCCCGTCGGGCGGGGTCTGGTGGGTCACCAGGCGGGCGCCCAACATGTCGCGGACGGCGCTTTCCAGGTCTTCGGGATTGCGCACCAGCTTGACGCCCCCGGCCTTGCCGCGTCCGCCGGCGTGCACCTGGGCCTTGACCACCCAGGCGTCACCGCCCAGTTCAGCGGCCGCGGCGCGGGCCCGGCCCGCGTCGGTGACCACCTTGCCGGAAGAGACCGGTATGTCAAACCCGGCGAAAAGCTGTTTGGCTTGGTATTCGTGTAGATTCATGCTGCCACCGCGATAGTCCTTGGCTGTGCCGGTCCGGGCGCTGGGAACGCCGCAGTGCGACCACTCACAGAAATGAGAGGAAATGGGGCGCGGCGACCGCCGGCCCACCTGAGGTTCTGTGTAGTAGTTCGGACACCTATCCCGAAGCTTGACTCACCCGGAAGGTGGGGTATTGCCTATTGTTTACACATTGTTGACAAACCCGGCCCGCGCTCCCCCTCATGCGGCAGCCCGGATCAAGGCGCCACGCTTCACTGGCTCAACTAAAGAAACCTAAAAGGGAATATCGTCATCGAAATCCTGCGCCGGACCGGAGGAGGCGGCGGCGGACGGGGCCTGCGCGGACGGGGCCTGCGCCGGCCGGTCCCAGTCAGTGCCGTTGTCGCGCGCTGTGGCACTGCCGCCCGCGGTCCCGCGGCTGTCCAGCATCTGCATCTCCGAGGCCACCACCTCGGTGGTATAGCGGTCGCGGCCTTCCTTGTCCTGCCACTTGCGGGTACGCAGACTCCCTTCCACGTAAACCTTGCCGCCTTTTTTCAGGTATTCGCCGGCGATTTCCGCCAGCCGCCCGAAAAACACCACATTGTGCCACTCGGTGCGCTCCTGGTTCTCCCCCGTCTGCTTGTCCTTCCAGCTGTCAGTGGTGGCCACCGAGACGTTGGCGACCGCGGAGCCGCTGGGCATGTAGCGCACTTCGGGATCACGACCCAGGTTACCGATCAAAATCACTTTGTTGACGCCTCGTGCCATGGCTGTTCCTCGCAAGATCTGGAAATAGTTAAGGCGATAGTTTACGACTGCCCGGTGGAAAACTCACGCAGAGCGTCTTCCGCCAGACGCTGATGGTCCACTTTCAAATAAGCCACGCCCTCCTCCCCGGCCACCACCGCCTCCTCCACCCCGGGAACGGCGCGCAGACGCTCCGCCAGCGCCATTGCCTCTGCCTCCCCCAGCGGCCCGACGTGCAGCAGCCGGCTGCTGAGATAACGCGGCGGTGCCATGGTGGCCGCCACCGCCACCCAGACCGCCGCCGCCACGGTGCAAAATCCGAACACGCCGGACAGGCCCAGGGCGCCGTGCAAGCCCCCGCCCAGGGCGCCACCGGCAAAGGCGCCCAAAAACTGGGAGCTGGAATAGACCCCCATGGCCGTCCCCTTTTTGTCTGCGGGCGCGACCTTCGCGACCAGGGAAGGCAGGGTAGCCTCCAGGACATTGAAGGCGGTAAAAAACACCAGCAGCGCCAGGACAATCCCGGGCAGGGACTCCCAACCCAGCAACAGCAGCAACTCACCCACTCCCAGCATGGCAACGGCGGTAACGAATATCTGCTTGAGCTTGCGCCGCTTCTCACCAATGATGACCAATGGCACCATGGCCGCCAGTGCCACCACCATGACGCCCAGATACACCACCCAATGAAAAGCGGTGGCCAGGCCGGCATGATCGCGCAGCGCCAGCGGCACCACGACGAAACTGGCCGTGAGCAGCATGTGCAGGGTGAAAATGCCGAAATCCAGCCGCAGCAATTCGCCGTCGCGCAGCACCGCACCGAAGGAGGACAACACCGGCTCCGCATCCCGGTGGACCTGGCTGTGGCCGGGGGTCGGCACCCACAGGTAGAGAATAGCTATCCCCACCAGGGCCAGAAGCGCCGTCAGCCAGAAGATACCGGGCACACCGATCCAGTGGTTGAGCACGGGGCCGAGAATCAGGGAAACGGTAAAGGCCAGGCCGATGCTGGCGCCGATGGTGGCCATGGCCTTGAGGCGGTGCTCCTCGCGGGTGAGATCCGCCGCCAGCGCCATCACCGCCGCAGCGATGGCGCCGCTGCCCTGCAGGGCGCGGCCGATGATAACCCCTGTGATAGAATCCGCCACCGCAGCCACCACGCTGCCCAGGGCGAACACCACCAGGCCAAAGGCAATCACCGGCTTGCGACCTAAGCGGTCGGACATCAGCCCGAAGGGGATTTGCAGGACTGCCTGGGACAGGCCGTAAATGCCGATGGCCAGCCCCACCAGCGCGGGCGTCACCCCGTCCAGGTGTTCGGCGTAAAGGGCAAACACGGGCAGAATCATGAACAGACCCAGCATGCGGGTGGTGAATATCGCCGCCAGCGATACGGCGGCGCGGCGCTCTGTGGGCGTCATATCCTCTGCACTCATGGATACCCCCTTCGCGTTGATCCGGTGACAAGAAAGGGGCGTATCTTAGCAGCTTGGTCTTTTAGAACAACTCCAGCCTTCCAAGCTCCCGCTTTTGAAAAAGGGGGTTGGAAGGATCGACCAAATCACAATAGAACAGGCTCTGAAACTGGTGGTTTTCGGGGGGCAGGCCCGGTGTGGAAAATCCCCCCGCCCCCTTTTTCAAAGGGGGGCACAAAAAGACGAGAAGAGCGACTCGATGGACAGCATTCACATACGCGGCGCCCGCACCCACAATTTGCAAAACGTTGATCTGGACCTGCCCCGTGACCGGCTGATTGTCATCACCGGCCTGTCGGGCTCGGGCAAGTCGTCCCTGGCCTTCGACACCATTTATGCCGAGGGCCAGCGGCGCTACGTGGAATCCCTGTCCAGCTATGCCCGCCAGTTTTTGTCCATGATGGAAAAACCGGACGTGGACCACATCGAGGGCCTCTCCCCCGCCATTTCCATAGAGCAGAAGTCCACCTCCCACAACCCCCGTTCCACCGTGGGCACGGTGACGGAGATCTACGACTACCTGCGCCTGCTGTTCGCCCGTGCCGGCGAGCCCCGCTGCCCGGACCACAACACGGTATTGGAAGCCCAGACCGTGAGCCAGATGGTGGATCAGATTCTGGACCTGCCAGCAGGCAGCAAAATGATGCTGCTGGCCCCCGTGGTTCAGGACCGCAAGGGCGAGCATCTGAAACTGCTGGACGATTTGCGCATGCAGGGCTTCGTGCGGGCACGCATCGACGGCGAGGTGTTTGAGCTGGACGATCCGCCCAAGCTGGATCTGCGCCGCAAACACAGCATCGAAGTGGTGGTGGACCGCTTCAAGGTGCGGCCCGACATCCAGCAACGGCTGGCGGACTCCGTGGAAACCGCGCTGCGCCTCAGCGAAGGGCTGGTGAAGGTGGCTTTCATCAACGCGGACGAAGGCGCGGAGCTGCTGTTCTCCTCCCGCTATGCCTGCCCCCATTGCGGCTACAGCCTGTCGGAGCTGGAACCCCGCTTATTCTCGTTCAACAACCCCGCCGGCGCCTGCCCCGACTGCGACGGCTTAGGGGTACATCAATTCTTCGATCCCGAGCGGGTGGTGGTTGACCCCGGCCTGAGCCTGGCTGGCGGCGCGGTGCGCGGCTGGGACCGGCGCAATGCCTACTATTTCCAGTTGTTGAAATCCCTGGCCAGGCACTACGGCTTCGACATCGAAAAGCCCTTCGGCAAGCTGCGCAAAAAAGTGCGGGAAGTGGTGCTGTACGGCAGCGGCGAGGAGGTCATCACATTCAACTACGTCTCGGAACGGGGCGTGCGATCCCGGCGCACCCACCCCTTCGAGGGCATCATCCCTAATATGCAGCGGCGCTACCGGGAAACGGAATCCAACCTGGTGCGGGAAGAACTGACCAAATACATGAGCACCCGCCCCTGTCCCGGCTGCAATGGCACCCGCTTGCGGCGTGCAGCACGTCATGTCTACCTCGCCGGGCTGAGCTTGCCCGAAGTGACGGCGCTGTCCATCGCAGGCGCCCACGAGTTTTTCCGCACCCTGCTGCTGCCGGGCCGGCGCGGCAAAATCGCGGCCAAGATTTTGAAGGAAGTGGACGAACGGCTCGGCTTTTTAGTCAACGTAGGCCTGGATTATCTCAGCCTGGACCGTGCCGCCGACACCCTCTCCGGCGGCGAAGCCCAGCGCATTCGCCTGGCCAGCCAGATCGGAGCGGGGCTGGTGGGGGTGATGTACGTGCTGGACGAGCCCTCCATCGGCCTGCACCAGCGCGACAACCAGCGCCTGCTGGACACCCTGCAACGGCTGCGCGACCTGGGCAACACCGTCATCGTGGTGGAGCACGACGAAGACGCCATCAAGGCGGCGGATCATGTGGTGGACATGGGTCCGGGCGCGGGGGTGCACGGCGGCCGGGTGGTGGCGCAAGGGACGCCGCAGGCGGTGATGGCGAATCCGGCCTCCCTTACCGGCCAGTATCTGTCGGGCAAGCTGTGCATCGCCGTGCCCGCCACACGCACCCGGGCGGATGCCGGCAGACAACTGATCATCCGCGGTGCCACAGGCAACAATCTGAAAAACGTCGATGTCGCCATCCCCGTGGGTTTGATGACATGTGTCACCGGGGTGTCCGGCTCCGGCAAGTCCACCCTGGTCAACGACACCTTGTACCGCCACGCCGCCCGTACCCTCTACGGCAGCGGCGACGAGCCGGCACCCTGCACCAAAATCGCAGGGCTGGATCTGTTCGACAAAGTGATCAACATCGACCAAAGCCCCATCGGCCGCACGCCGCGTTCCAACCCGGCCACGTACACCGGCCTGTTCACCCCCATCCGCGAGCTGTTCGCCGGCACCCAGGAAGCACGGGCCCGGGGCTATTCACCCGGCCGCTTCAGCTTCAACGTCAAAGGCGGCCGCTGCGAAGCCTGCCAGGGTGACGGTGTGATCAAAGTGGAAATGCACTTTCTGCCGGACGTGTACGTGCCCTGCGATGTGTGCAAAGGCCAACGCTACAACCGCGAGACCCTGGAAATCCGTTTCAAGGGGAAAAATATCTTTGAGGTGCTGAATCTCACAGTGGAAGACGCGCTGGCATTCTTCGACGCCGTGCCGGTGGTAAAAAACAAGCTGCGGACGCTGATGGACGTGGGCCTGAGTTACATTCGCCTGGGGCAAAATGCCACCACCCTGTCGGGCGGTGAAGCCCAACGGGTGAAACTGTCCCGCGAACTGTCCAAGCGCAGCACGGGACGCACACTGTATATTCTCGACGAACCCACTACCGGCCTGCACTTTCACGACATCCGGCAACTGCTGCACGTGCTGCACCGGCTGCGGGACCAGGGCAACACCATTGTCGTCATTGAACACAATCTGGATGTCATCAAAACGGCGGACTGGATTGTGGACCTGGGCCCCGAAGGGGGTGACAAGGGTGGCACCGTCATCGCCAGCGGCACTCCGGAAGACATCGCCGCCGCGGGGTGCTCTTACACAGGCCGATTCCTGCAAACACTGCTGGACGGCAACCAAAGGGCGCCTCGCGCGAACGACTCTATGCCCTGAGCAGCGCCCGCAAAGAGCGCGCATCCGCCACCGCGTGAGCCGATTCATCATTGTCAAAATAACAATACACGTCCCGGCCGTCCGCCAGGCACTGCCGTGCAAATGCCGCCCAGGGCCTCAGGCCCTGTTCACCATAGCGGCCGCAATAGGCTGCACCCGGTCCGTGCAAACGCAGATATACAAAATCGGCCGTCACGGCAAAGGGGGCGCTGCGGCCGGCAAGATCAAACACACAAAACGCCATACCGTAGCGCTGGAGCAGGCGGCAGACCTCCCCCCGGTGCCAGGACGCATCGCGAAATTCAAAGGCATAACGCCGACCCGGGGGCAGCCGGCGGACAAAGGCCTGCAGGCGCCCGGTGTTGCAGCGCCAGCGCGGCGGGAGCTGAAACAGAACCGGTCCGAGTTTGTCCTTGAGATGCGCCGCCCGCTCCAGAAACAAACGGGCGGCGCCGTGAGCCTTGTGCAGTTTTTTCTGATGGGTGATGTAGCGGCTGGCCTTGACGGCAAAAACAAAACCCGGCGGCGTGGCATTGCACCAGCGGGAAAACGTCTCCGCAACGGGCAGACGGTAAAAAGAATGATTGATTTCAACCGTGTCGAATTCGCGGGCATAATAAGCTAGGCGGTCGTCGGGCCGCAGCCTGGCGGGATAGTAAACACCGTGCCAATGCGCATAGGACCAGCCCGAGGTGCCCACGCGCAAACAGGCCCCAGGACCGGCACCGGTCACTCAAGCCTCCTGGCTTCAGCGTTGAAGGCGCCGGATATCAACCAGGCGCCGGTTCTGGTCGAACTCAATTTCAAACCACCCGTAGATCCCCTCATGCCCGACAAAGGGTCGCAGGACCGCGGCCGGAAATTCGATTCTCCGGCCGTCGGCCGCCACCACACTCACCGCGCGCGCGGCACCTTGATAGTAGGCGAGATAATCGTCCGCGGGAATACTCAAATGGAAGCGGACCAGCGACACGATGCCCCCCACCAGCCCCAGGCTTAGGCTAACACCTTCACGCTGCTGGCCTGAGGCCCTTCATCACCAGTGCTTTCGCTGAAGCTGACATAAGCGCCCACGGAAAGCTCAGCAAAACTCAGATTGATCAAGCTGTTTTTATGAAAGTAGATACGCCGGCCTTCCAGGGTTTCTATGGTGCCATAGTGTTGCTCGGGGAAGAGTTCAGCGACCCGCCCCTGGGGTGCCGACTCATGATGCTTGACCCGGCGCTGGCGCCGTTGACTGCGCTCCTCCAACTGGCGCCTGGCAGCATCGAAGGCATCGCGGATCGCCACGTAGACATCTTCATGCGCATGGCTCACGGCGGGGTCACGGCTTACCGCGATCTCACCACCCGGCACGGTAACATCGATACGGACATGATACACATTGCCCTGCTGGCGGCGCCGGGTCATGGCCTCCACCACGATACGGCATGCGATGATCTGATCGAAACAGCGCTCCAGTTTTTCCACTTTGTTTTTGATATTTTCTTCCATGGCTGGCGAACCCTCCATATTGCGGAAGGTGATCTGCAATGGCAACTTCATAGCGTGTCTCTCCCCTGAAACGGTACCTCCCCTGTAATCATAGACGATTGGCGGCATACCCGAACTCGTGACGGGGACAACGAACTTTGTCCAACAGCTTGTTGAAAAAGGCCGGGAAAGCCCTTTTCAACACCCTGCTAAAGTTGCCGGTCCCCGGCGCCGATAAGGGATAGGCGCCCAACGAACATAATAACTCGTTGTAATCACATAATATTTCCCGAGCCATGCCGCAGCAAGCCAACACCCCTGAGGGCAACACCGGCCAGCGCGCCAAACGAGCCGGCCTGCTCGGCAGCAGCGCCGCCAAGTTTGAATCGTTGCAGCAAATGCGCGTGTTGGTGGTCGACGACATCGACGACAATGTCGATTTGCTGAAGTCTTTGTTGCGCCGCAGTGGTTTCACCAACCTGGTCACCGCACACAGCGGCAAAGAAGCGCTGGTGCTGCTGCAAGAATGCCGCAGCGAGGGCCTGAGCGCCGTCGATGCAGTATTGACGGACATCATGATGCCGGGGATGAGTGGTCACGAACTGTGCCGCATCATCCGCGCCACCGAAGAATGGGAAGACATTCCGGTCATCATGATCACCGCCAACAGCGCCTGGCAGGAAGAGGTGGTGCGCCACAGCTACGAGGCCGGTGCCACCGATATCATGTTCAAACCGGTCCGCAAGGTTGATCTCGTCCCGCGGGTGATTTCAGCGCTGGCGCTCAAGCAAGAACGCGATCTCAGAAAAAACAAAGAGCGCCAGCTGGAGGCGGAACTGGCGGAACGCCGCATTATGGAAGCGAGGCTGCAACACCTGGTGGGTCACGACGACCTGACCGGCTTGTGCAACCGCAGGCGGCTGGAGCAGCAACTGGAAGTGGCAGTGTTCAGGGCAAGGAAACAACAGCAGCACAGCGCCCTGCTGTACATAGACCTGGACCAGTTCAAACTGATCAATGACTCAGAAGGCCACATCACCGGAGACCGTCTGCTGGTCGATGTGGGCAATCTGCTTCGCCGGCAGTGCAGCCCCCGGGGCCTGGTGGCCAGAATCAGCGCCGATGAGTTCGCCGTCCTGTACATGGATATCTCCGAGCACGACGCCCTGGAAACCGCCGACGCCCTGAGAAAATCCATGGACACCTTTCGCTTTGTCACCGACAACCGTCACTACCATATCGGCGCCAGTATCGGCGTGTCGGTGGTACGTCCCGGGGACATTTGCAGCGGCAGCGAAATACTGGCCCGCGCGGACGAAGCCTGTTTCGTCGCCAAAACCAACGGCAGGAACATGGTCCATCTGTTCAGTGCAGAGGACCAGGCCATGGCCACGTTGCGCAATGCCATTCAATGGGTGCCCCGCATCCGTGAGGCCCTGGCCAACAATAAATTCAAACTCGTGTTCCAACCGGTGTTGGACCTGCGCACCAATACCGTGAGCCGCTATGAAACCCTGATCCGGATGACGGCTGACGACGGCTCGCTCATCTCCCCCGGGCAGTTCATCCCCGTGGCTGAACACATGGGGCTGATCCACGACATCGATTCATGGGTGGTGTCAAGCTCCATTGACGTATTGAGCAAGACGGACCGTTCGTCCCCCCCCCTGGGCCTGAATATCAATTTGTCCGGCCATGCATTTCAAGACCGCAAGCTGTTGCCGCTGGTAAAAAGGAAGCTGGAGGAAACCGGCGTTGACGGCGGCAGAATCACCTTCGAAATCACTGAAACCGCAGCCATGAGCAATCTTTCCCAGACCAGGGACATGATCACGCGCCTGCGCCAGCTGGGCTGCCGGTTCGCCCTGGACGATTTTGGATCCGGATTCAGCTCCTTCAGCTATCTGAAGGAATTTCCCGTTGACGATCTCAAGATCGACGGCTCATTCATCACCAATCTGATCAATGACCCCGTCGACCAGACACTGGTGAAATCCATCATCGCCATCGCACGCACGCTCAATAAACGGGTGGTGGCGGAATTTGTGGAAAACGCGGAGGTGTTGCGGGTGCTCAAGGATTACGGCGCGGATTACGCCCAGGGCTATTTCATCGGCCGGCCCAGCGACACTCTGCTGCCGGCGCAATAAGCCACCGGGCTAGTGTTCCTGACTGCGGTGTACGTGCAATAACAACTCCGCCTCGCCCCGGGCCAGACCGCAGTGATCGACCAGCTCATCCACCTGCGCCCCCTTGCGCGCCAGGCGTATGGCATGATCGTAAATCTGTTTGTCCGGTTCGTACAGGTCCAAGCGGTCCTGACGCTCCACCAGGAGACGGTATTTCCGCTCCAGCGTCTCCAGGTGCAAACCCATGTTCCTGGCACCGGTACACAGCGCCTTGATGTCCGCCCGCAGCGCTTCCAGCGCCCGCAAATCAGGTGCGGATGCCCGGTCAAGGCGGCGCCTGGCCGCCACCAAGGCTGCGAGCAGAGCGATGTCAATGAGTACCAGCACAGTAATCAGAAACATAAACATGGAATACTCTGACGGTAAGCTGAGATGCCCGGCCGGGCTAGAATTCATCCTCCCCCAGGAATTTTTCCAGATCGATCATAATCAGCAGGTGACCGTCGCGGTTGCAGACCCCCGACACAAAACGGCTGCTTTCATCGGTACCCACGCTGGGGGCGCCTTCGATCTGGGAGTCGCGCACATAGGCCACCTCGGCCACGCTGTCGACCAACAGGCCCACCACTCTTTCGTTGCTGTCTATCACCACGATGCGAGACAGATCATCGATTTCCTTGGGCATCAGGCCAAAGCGGCTGCGGGTGTCGATCACGGTCACCACATTGCCACGCAGATTGATGATGCCGATGACAAAGGGCGGCGCTCCCGGAACCGGTGAGATTTCGCTGACTCTAAGGACTTCCTGCACTTGCAATACGTCTATGCCATACGTCTCTTCATCAAGCCTGAATGTGACCCACTGAGAAACCGTGTCGTTGACGGCAGGTTCTGACTGACCCATAGCTCACCTTCGCGTTGGTAACCGGTTCTGCGCGCGTCATAGGGTTGACGCCACACACTGTGCACAACGGGAATTGCACGAAGCGTGCCATCGAAATGACGCCGGCGGGGAAAAAACAAATCAGTGCTCAGCTCACGGGAGCTGGCAACGCTGTCAGATCGTATTGACGCAGTGCCTCGGCATCGAGGATGGCAAACTTGCGCTCCCTGTCCGCACCCGCCAGCCACCGCCGGCCGGTGCGCTCGCTGCGCCAGATGACCTTGTGTTGATCCACGGTCACCGCGGCCAGCACTTTGTCGCACAGCAATGCCAGGCCCTGCCTCGTCACGACGAAAGACGGGGGTGCCGTGCCCGCTGCCAGCGTTTGCCGCCGTCCGGCGCCAATGAGCTGCGCGGTATCCACCACCCTCAGCACACCCCACTTTGAGTTGTAGCTGCCGCGCCCGCCATCCTTGCCCGTTTTTTGTTCCGTTAAATCCGCATGCCGGGCAATGCCCACCACGTCTGCCTCATCAACGGCCAGGCACAGCCCGGCCACAAGAAACATCTGATAAATACCCCCCCCGTCGCCGTCCGTCCGGGCGGATGTCGCAGGTTCATGAGCGCTGTTTGACGCCGGCCCCGGCGGTTCCGGCTCATGGTCAGCCTCAACACCGCAGCGATCCGGTGACTCCGCCGACGCTCCTGCACCCGGTTTGCCGGAGTCATGACCGTCCATCAGTTGACCGAAATAGGACGCCAAGGCTTCGTTTTCTTCCAAGAGTGACTCGTTCATCTTCGATCACTGTCCAGGCAGGGCACGCGCTCTGTTGACACCGGCCAGCAATCCGTCAGCAGGCCCCGGCGCACTGGGATTCTGCTTCCAGCAGGCAGTCCATCAGCGCTCTGTAGGCCAGGGCGCCCTTGGATCTTTCCTGCATCACCGGCAGCGGACAGACACGCTCGCTGGCCTCGCGAAACAGGGTATCCACCGGTATCACCAGATCCCACAGCTTATCGCCATAACACTCGCGCAGCGTGTGCAACGTCCGTTTTGACGCCCGTGTCCGGGGGTCATATTGACTGGCGATGATCAGGTAAGACAGCGGCCTTGGCCGCGCCTTGCTGATCATGCCCACCGTGCGAATCATGCGCTCCAGCCCTTTCAGCGCCAGGAATTCTGTCTGCACCGGTATGATGAGTTGGTCTGCCGCCGCCAGCGCATTGACCATCAAGATGCCAAGTGTGGGCGGGCAGTCCAGGATCACGTAGTCGAATTCGTCCCGCCAAAACGCCAGGTTGCGGTGCAGCACATGCCCCTTGCCCCTGGTGGCACCCAACTGCCGATCCAGAGTCGCCAGTGCCGGCGATGCAGGAATCAGCCGCAAATGCGGCACGGCCGTATCCACAACCAGGGCTTGCGGCATCGACCGCTGCTCACCAAACAAGGCGTAGCTGCTGCACGCCACCGTATCAGGATCCACACCACACCAGACGCTCAAAGAACCGTGAGGATCCAGGTCCACCAACAGCGTACGGGCGCCCTGCTTGGCCAGCCAGGCGCCGAGGCTCACCGCGGTGGTCGTTTTCCCAACGCCACCTTTCTGATTCGCCACGGACCAAACACGCATAGCCCGACCCCCCTACAGCGGGACACCGCGCGCCCGGGCCGGCCGTATCCGCATACCGTGTCTCATCGGCAGCCGTCTTGACAGAACACGGACACCAGCGCGGCGCCAATGTCCTGCAAGGCCAGTGTCTTATCAGCCAGTCCCGCCGCCGCCACGGCATGCGGCATGCCGTAGACCACGCTGGATTGTTCGTCCTGCGTCCACACCAGCCCCCCGCGGGACTTCAGGGCCGCGGCGCCCGCGCAACCGTCGGCACCCATGCCGGTCAAAATGATGGCCAGGGCACGGCCGTTGTGATGCAGGGCCAGGGATGACAAAGTCACATCTATGCTGGGTCTGTATGCCGTGTCGATTTTGTTTTCTGATATCAGCGCGATACCGTTACCGCCGACTTTCTGAACGACCAGTTGTTTCCCGCCCGGCGCCAGCAAGGCGCAGCCAGGCACCAGTCTGTCACCCTGCTCCGCCTCCTTGACATGAATCCGGCTCATCTTGTCCAGCCGGTCCGCGAACGGACCGGTGAAGGCGCCGGGCATGTGCTGCACAATCACAACAGGCAGGGGAAAATCACGGGGCAGCGCCGGAAGAATGTGCTGCAGGGCCGCGGGGCCGCCGGTGGAGGCACCGATGAGCAGGATGTCGGTATTGCGCACCGAAGCGCGCTCACCGTCCCGCTGGCACGCTGGCACCGGCGTCACCGGGACCGCCGTGCGCGCGCTCCTGAACCTTGCCGCCCCTGCACTTCTCCGGGCAATGCTCAATATCCGCGCACACAGCAACCCGGTCACTTCGTTGTGGACATCGCTTATCGCCTCGAACCGTTTGGGCAGGAAATCCACCGCGCCGGCATCAAGGGCATCCAGGGTGGCCTGGGCCCCTGCGCTGGTCAGGCTGGAGAACATCAGAATGGGAACAGGGTCGCGGGCCATGATACGGCGCACTGCGGTGATACCGTCCATCACCGGCATTTCCACGTCCATGGTGATCACGTCGGGACGGAGCGTGTGGGCTTTCTCTATGGCTTCCTCCCCGTCTTCCGCCGTGGCGATCACGTGCAAAGACGGATGGCTCTCAATCATGGCGCTGACCCGCTTGCGAAAGAAGCTCGAGTCATCGACCACCAGGACCCTGATCGGCATGAGTCTGCACGGCCCCTACATGCGCGCGGCATAGCCCGACATCAGGCTGGGCATATCCAGTATCAACGCAATACGTCCATCTCCGGTAATGGTCGCCCCCGCCAGGCCGGGCGTGCCCTGAAGCAGGGCACCCAGGGGTTTGATGACGACTTCTTCCTGGGCAATGAGCTGATCGACCACGCAGGCGATCTGCCGGTCGCCGATCTGCACCACCACGACATACCCCGCCGCACCATCGTCGGGCCCTGCATTCTGTACCAACCACTTGCGCAGATAAAACAAGGGCAGGGTGTGCTCGCGGATGACCGCCACCTGCTGGCCGTCCACCACGCTGGTCTGGGCGGAATCCATTTGAATGATTTCGCTGACATTGGCCAGCGGCAAAGCAAAGATCTGCCGGTCCAGCATGACCATCAGGGTGGGCACGATGGCCAGGGTGAGCGGCAGTTTGACCTTGATTTTGCTGCCGCGGCCCAGCTCAGAATCGATTTCCACGCTGCCGTTGAGCTGGGTGATACGGGTTTTCACCACATCCATGCCCACACCGCGGCCGGACACGTCCGAGATCTCTGTTTTCGTGGAGAATCCGGGGTGGAAAATGAGGTTGTAACACTCCTTGTCGTCCAGGCGCGCGGCGCTGTCGGCATCGAGCAAACCTTTCTCCACCGCTTTTTCCCGCAAGCGGTTCGCGTCCATGCCCGCCCCGTCATCCTCGATGGTCAGCAGAATGTGATCACCCTCCTGGCATGCCGACAACAACACATTGCCCACTCTGTCCTTGCCCGCGGCCTCCCGCACATCAGGCGTTTCAATGCCATGATCCACCGCATTGCGCACCAGATGCACCAAGGGGTCCGCCAGGGCCTCCACCAGATTTTTGTCCAGGTCGGTTTCTTCTCCCACCACTTCCAGATTGATCTCTTTGCCCAGGCTGCGGGAAAGATCGCGCACCACCCGGGGAAAACGTCCGAACACTTTTTTGATGGGCTGCATGCGCGTTTTCATTACGGCGCTTTGCAGATCGGCAGTGACCAAATCCAGATTGGCGACCGCCTTGGCGATTTCGTCGTCTTCCATGGACGATTTCAAGGTCGCCATGCGGTTACGCACCAGCACCAGCTCGCCCACCAGATTCATGATGTCGTCCAGCCGCCTGGTGTCCACCCGAACGGTGGTCTCCGCCTGCGTGCCCCCACCGTCCTTGAACAGCGGCTTGCGGCCCGCAGGTTTTTCCGGGCTTGGAGCCGGAACGGCCGATGGCGGCGGGCTGGGCGCCGCCGCTGCGGGCGGTGGTCCATCCCGGGCCGCGTCGGCAAGGGGGGCTGCCGCCGGCTCCGCGGGAGCAGGCGCGGGCGCCGCCTTGGCGGCCGGAGCCGGACCGTGCAACTGGTCCAACAGCGCTTCGAACTCTTCTTCCGTGATGTCGTCCGACCCGCTGGCGGGAGCTGCGGCGTCAGGCTGGGCATCAGGCCGGGCGGCCGGCACCGCGCCGTGCAGTTCATCCAGCAGCGCCTCGAATTCCTCCTCGGTGATGTCGTCGCTGGCAGGTCCGCTCGCGGCCTCATCAGCCGCAGGCGCATCGTCCACCGCATCCAGCATGGCATCAAACGCCGCATCGGCAGGATCCGCTTCCGACGCGGACGCTGCGGGCGCCTCCTCCGCCGGGGCGGGCGCGGCGGCCCGGGGTCCGGTGCCGGCGGCCTGGGTGTAGTCCTCCAGCGTCTTGAGCAAAGCAGGATCGGCGGGCTCGGGCTGTTCGCCGTTTCGCACGGCATCCATCATGACGTTCACCACGTCGACCACCTTGAACACCACGTCCATCAGGTCCGCGTCAACCTGGCGCTGACCCTGGCGCAATACGTTAAACACGTCTTCCGCGCGGTGGCACACCTCGACCAGGGGAACAATGCTGAGAAACCCCGCCCCACCCTTGACGGTATGAAAACCGCGAAAAACCGCGTTCAATATGTCAGGATCGTCGGGGCACTGCTCCAGGCCAATGAGCTGCTCGCCCAGCTGCTCGAGGATTTCTCCGGCCTCAACCAGGAAATCCTGAAGAATGTCGTCGTCGGCATCCATAAATTCAAACCGTTCCTTCAGGCACTGCCTGTGGGCAGCGCGCACCTGAGCGTAGCCGCTATTCCCGCAAAGCTAAAATCCCAGGCTGGAGAGCAAATCGTCCACCTCGTCCTGGCCGTCCACATAGCCGTCACCATCCGCCCTGGCCACCCGCGGCCCGCAGGCGGTGATGTCGCGCTGGTGCCTGGCAACGGGTTCAGGGCGGGGGCCGGCCTGCTCACCGGTGGCACGAATCAAGCCCACCAGACTGGTTTCCAAATCCTGAACGAGATTGATCACCCGCTTGATCACCTGGCCGGTCAGGTCCTGAAAATCCTGCGCCAGCAGCATTTCCGACAAATGACCGTGCAGGATCACGGCGTTGGATGTCGTGGAATTCAAAAACGCGTCGATCTCCCGCGTCATGGTGCGAAAATCATCCACGGTCATGTCCCGGGACTGGAATTTGCGCCATTTTTCGAGCAACTCTTTGGACTGCTGCTCCAGATCGGCCGCCACCGGCAAGCTGGCTTCCACTTCGTTCAACACGCGGTTGGCGGCCTGCTCGGTGATGGTGATGACGTAGTTCAAGCGTTCCTTGGCATCGGGTATTTCATTTTCTGCCAGGGCCACCACTTTGTCGTCCGAGCTGAAGGTGGACAGCGTTTCGTGCAGGCCCCGGGTCAGCTTGCCGATTTCCTGATACAGGCTGCCTTCCTGTTCCTTGATAAAGGCCGCCACCCGCTGTTGCGCCTCTTCAGCGGACACGTTTTCGATCTGTTCCAGCAGCGACCGCAGTTGCGCCCGACAATCGCCAGCCAGCTTTACGTCAGTGGAATCCATTGAGCACTCTCCCAGTTGTCAGGCGGATTTGGCGGTCGCTTCGATGCGCTCGAATATCTTTTCTATCTTTTCCTTCAGGGTGACCGCGGTAAAGGGTTTGACGATATAGCCGTTCACACCGGCCTGGGCGGCCTCCACAATCTGATCTCTTTTGGACTCTGCGGTCACCATCAACACCGGCAGACTCGCCAGTTTGGGATCTTTGCGCACGGCCTTGAGCAAATCGATGCCCTGCATCCCCGGCATGTTCCAGTCGGTCACGAGGAAATCAAAGTTGCCCGCTTGCAGCATGGGCAGGGCCGTATTACCGTCGTCGGCCTCGGCAGTGTTGTTGAAACCCAGATCACGCAGCAGATTTTTGATGATCCGCCGCATGGTGGAGAAATCATCCACAATCAGTATTTTCATGTTCTTGTCCAAGGTCACCTCCTCGGCGCACTTCCACCAATAAACAATGTCTCGCGGCCGTTTGCGCCCGGCATCTAGTTTCCGTCGGGATTCAGCCAGCGGCCCAGACGGGCCTGCAGCCGGATCAAGGCCTGGCTGTGTATCTGACTGACCCGCGATTCACTGACACCGATGACGGCGCCGATTTCCCGCAGATTCAGTTCTTCGTCGTAGTAAAGCGTCATCACCAGACGCTCCCGGTCGGGCAGGCTGAGTATGGCTTCGCTGAGGCTCTTCTTGAAATCATCGTTTTGCACACCGTCATCGGGGCCAGGGGAACGGTCGGACAGCTGCGAGGCAACGGCTTCATCATCCACCCCCATGTCATCGAAGCTCATGACGAGGTAGCCGCTGGCGTCCTGGAGGGTTTGGTGATATTCGTCCAGGGTCATACCCAGTTCCGATGCCACTTCATGATCCCGGGCATCGCGCCGCTCGCGGCTTTCGATCTGGCGCACGGCGTCGGCGACCTTGCGCGCCTTGCGGTGCACGGACCGCGGCGCCCAGTCGTTGCGGCGGATTTCATCCAGCATGGCGCCGCGGATGCGTATTCCGGCGTAGGTCTCGAAACTCGCCCCCTGACCCGAGTCATAATTGCGCGCCGCTTCCAGCAGGCCGATCATGCCCGCCTGGATCAAGTCGTCCGCCTGGACGCTGGGAGGCAGACGGCTCATCAGATGGTAGGCGATCCGCTTGACCAGCGGCGCATGCCGGGTGACAAGATCATCCTGATCGATATAGCTCATCGCAACACCACGTTTCTTGACGGCGGACTGCGCTGCGGCACTCATAGTGACGCCTCCATTTCCTGACTGCTTTGAATCAACCGCTCTACAAAGAACTCCACATGACCACCCGCGGCGCGCGGCACGGGCCATTTATCGGCCTTTGCCGCCAGATTCTTGAACGCGGTCGCAGATTTGCTGCGGGGAAAAGCTTCCACCACGGCGCGTTGCCGCTGCACAGCCTTGCGCAGATATTCATCGTAGGGAACGGCTCCCATGAATTCCAGTTGGGCATCGAGAAAGCGGTCGGTCACGATCTGCAGTTTGGCAAAAAGTTCGCGGCCCTCTTGCAGGCTGTCCACCATATTGGCCAGCACCCGAAAGCGGTAAACACCGTGGTCTTTGTTGAGCAGCTTGATGGTGGCGTAGGCGTCGGTGATGGAGGTGGGCTCGTCGCACACGACCACAATCACCTCCTGGGCCGCGCGGCTGAACGTCACCACGCTGGGAGAGATGCCCGCCGCGGTATCGATTACCATCACATCGAGGGTATGGCCCAGTTCACTGAAGGCCCGAATCAGGCCGGCGTGTTCCATGGCGCTGAGTTCCGCCATGGACTGAATGCCCGAGGTGGCGGGCACCACGCGCACGCCGGCAGGCCCGGTGAGAATGATTTCTTCCAAAGTGCGATGACCGTCGAGCACATCGGCCAGGGTGTGGCTGGGATGCAAACCCAGCATCACGTCCACATTGGCCAGTCCCAGGTCTGCGTCCATCAACACCACCCGCTGACCCGCCAGCGCCATGGCGACGGACAGGTTCACCGAGACGTTGGTTTTTCCCACACCGCCCTTGCCGCTGGTCACCGCAATCACCCGAACCGGGTGCGGCTGCACCATGTTTCGCAGACTTGCTGCTTGGTCCACCTGGGGCCTCGCCTGCATGGTTCACCGTCCTCCTGCCACAGCGGTCCGCCAACGCGCGCCGAGCGGGTACATCATTGGAATGACAAATGGGAACACCGGCTCAATGTGCACTGCTCGCCGCCCTCCCCACAAGAAAAGGTATGCTGTCGTCGTCAATGGGCACGCCGCCCTGTTCCAGCAGCACCAGGGCCCGGCTGACCAGGTTCTCCGCCCGGGCACGATGGAGATCCTCGGGCACACGCTGGCCGTCGCTGACGTAGACAACGGGCAGCTGCTCCCGCACCACGGTGTCCAGCGCACCGCCCAACTGGCCGGCTTCGTCCAGCTTGGTGAGCACGCAGCCGTCCAGCCTGACACGCTGAAATGCTTTGGCCGCCTCTTCCAGGCTTTGCGGGGATGTGCTGGCCGCCAGAACCAGCAGGGTCTTGAGTTTCCTGCCCGCGCCGCGCAACACGGAAAGCTGTTCCGACAAACGGATATCCCGCTGACTCATGCCGGCGGTGTCCACCAGCACCACGTCCTTGTCGGCCATCTCGTCCAGGGCACTGCGCAATTCCCGGCCGCTGGCCACAACCCGCACGGGGATGTCCAGCAGACGGCCGTAGGTGCGCAACTGTTCGTGGGCACCGACGCGGTAGTTGTCAGTGGTGACCAATGCGATGTGGCGGACCCCGCGCCGGAGGGCGTAGCGCGCCGCAAGCTTGGCCACCGTCGTGGTTTTACCCACCCCGGTGGGGCCCACCAGGGCGATCACCCCCCCCTCATCCAGGGCATCTTCCCCGGCAGTGGGCAACTTGGCGGAAAGATGAGACACGGCGGCGCGCCAGGCGGCGTCGTTATCGCGCACGCCCTCGGCCACTGCCGCCAGTTCGCGGGCGGTGACATCACTCAGGCCGAGGCTCAAGGCCCGCTTCAAGACGTGGGCCTGAGAGGGTGAGCGGCGGCGGGTTTCGCCCCAGGCCATGGCATTGAGCTGGTTCTCCATGTACCCACGCAGGCTT
The DNA here is from genome assembly GCA_011375345.1 of Gammaproteobacteria bacterium. NCBI lineage: Bacteria > Pseudomonadati > Pseudomonadota > Gammaproteobacteria > Gammaproteobacteria bacterium. Next base: position 243 of record DRLM01000053.1, on the reverse strand, counting down.
TTGAGTTCCTCACGCATTTCCACTAGCAAGGGGTCTTGACTCCATTCCACCCGGCTGCCCCCTCCCGCTGTCGGCGCCATTGCCGGCTCCTGCTCAGGGACATTGTCACCGAAATACGCCTGCCTTATCTGTCCGGTTTTGTCGGCCGGTACCCGACCGGCAGGCTGGGCTTGTTGTTTGTTCTTGTCGGCGGGTCCGGGGATTTTGTTAAACAGCTTTTCGTCATAGTCTGTCGCCGCGACG
>DRLM01000052.1 GCA_011375345.1 Gammaproteobacteria bacterium | reverse complement strand
GGCGGGGGGCTTGTTTTCTCATTTCATCCGGGCGGTGCGCGGCGAAAGCCTGTACCGCCAGGCGTCGTTCCTGCTGGATGCCCTGGACACGCCGGTGTTTCCCTCTTTCATGCGTATCCATGAACAGCCCCATTTGCGTGGCGCATTGGGTTCTGCGCCTTTTGACAATGAAGGTGTGGCCACCCGGGCCCGCGACCTGGTCAGCGACGGTATCCTGCGCGGCTACGTTCTGGACAGCTATTCGGCCCGCAAACTGGGGATGGAGACCACGGGCAACGCCGGCGGCGTGCACAACCTCACCATCGAAGCCGGTGAACTGGAATTCGAAGCGTTGTTGCGGCAGATGGACACCGGCCTGCTGGTGACCGAACTGATGGGCATGGGGGTGAACATCGTCACCGGCGACTACTCCCGCGGTGCGGCCGGCTACTGGGTGGAAAAAGGCGAGGTGCAGTATCCGGTTGAAGAAATCACCATCGCCGGCAACCTGAGGGACATGTTCAAAGACATTGTGGCGGTGGGCCGGGACGTGGACTTGCGCGGCAACATCCGCACCGGATCGGTGATGATCGGGCGCATGACGGTTGCCGGCCAGTGAGCGCTGATGGCGGCAACGGTGTGATCGGGAAGGCCTGTTTGATGGCCGGGCCAATAGCGGGGCCGCCGCGGTATTCCGTCAGCGGACGGCCAGGTGATGTTAAATGTTTTATTACAAGGCGCATGTTGTGCTTGGTCAGTTTGAGCTTTAGTATCCCTCAGCCTTGAGGCATGCATTTTGGGCGTCGCAGACAACGGTACTATCGGGGTTCAGCAGGGGTGACGGCGGCAGCAACTGACAACGTGGTGGAGATACGCGGCCTGCATTTCAGCCGTGGCCGGCGGGTGATTTTCGACGGTGTGGACATCGACATCCCGCGGGGCAGGGTCACCGCCATCATGGGCCCCAGTGGCACGGGCAAAACCACCCTGCTCAAGTTGATCGGCGGTCAGTTGCGTCCCGATGCGGGCACCGTGAAAGTGGACGGCCGCGAGGTGCACCGGCTGCCCCGCCGTGAGTTGTATGCGTTGCGCAAACGCATGGGCATGTTGTTTCAAAGCGGTGCGCTGCTCACTGACATCAACGTCTTCGACAATGTCGCTTTTCCGCTGCGTGAGCACACCCGGCTGCCGGCAGCCATGATTCGTGACTTGGTGTTGATGAAGTTGCACGCCGTGGGCTTGCGTGGCGCCCGCGACCTCAGCCCCAGCGAACTGTCGGGCGGCATGGCGCGGCGGGTGGCCCTGGCCCGGGCCATTGCCCTGGATCCCATGATGATCATGTACGATGAACCGTTCACCGGCCTGGATCCCATTTCCAAAGCCGCCATCGTCACCCTCATTGATCATCTGAACGAGGCCATGGCACTGACCAGCGTGGTGGTCTCCCACGATGTGCAAGAAACCGCGGCCATCTCCGACTATATTTACATAATCGCCGGCGGCAAGGTCATCAGTCACGGCACGCCGGAGGCGCTGGGGCGCAGCGCCTCGGCCTGGGTGGAGCAGTTCATGAACGGCCTGCCGGACGGTCCGGTGCCCTTTCACTACCCGGCCCCCGACTACGCCCAAGACCTGTTGGCGGAGCGGCAATAACTAATGAACAAGCTGGCACAGCTGGGCCGCTGGGGCTTGTCCCTGTTCGAGCGCCTGGGCCGCGGTCATCTCTTTCTTTTGCAGATCGTGCTGGGTCTGCCCGGCTTGGTTTTCCGCCTGTCCCTGGTGGTGCAACAAGTCTATGCGGTGGGCGTGTTGTCCCTGGTGATCATTGTCGTGTCCGGCTTGTTTGTGGGCATGGTGATGGGGCTGCAGGGCTACAATATTCTGGTGGACTTCGGCGCCGAAGAGTCCCTGGGGGTGATGGTGGCGCTGTCGCTGGTGCGGGAACTGGGGCCGGTGGTGGCCGCCTTGTTATACGGCGGGCGGGCCGGTTCGGCGCTCACCGCGGAAATCGGTTTGATGAAAGCCACCGAGCAACTGTCCGGCATGGAGATGATGGCGGTGGATCCGCTGCGCCGGGTGATCGCCCCGCGCTTCGCGGCGGGCCTCATCGCCATGCCCTTGCTGGCAGCCATTTTCATTGCGGTGGGCGTGTTGGGTGGTTACTTTGTGGGCGTCGGGTTGCTGGGGGTGGACTCGGGCGCCTTTTGGTCGCAGATGCAAAACAAAGTCGATTTTTACGACGATATCGTCAACGGCATGATCAAAAGCGTGGTGTTCGGTTTTGTCGGGACCTGGATTGCCGTGTTTGAAGGCTATGACACCGTGCCCACCTCCGAAGGGGTCAGCCGCGCCACCACCCGGACGGTGGTGCACACCGCTTTGGCGGTGCTGGGCCTGGATTTCGTTTTGACCGCGCTCATGTTCAACGAGGTTTGAAAGTCAGGCTGAAAATGAAGAACTCCACCCGCTTGGAAATCGCTGTCGGTCTGTTCGTTGCCGCGGGTCTGGCGGCCTTGTTCGTGCTGGCGATGAAAGTCAGCAACATCACCGCGCTGACTCATCAACAAGGTTATGAACTCACCGTCCGCTTTGACAACATCGGCGGTTTGAAAGTGCGCTCTCCGGTGACCATGGGGGGCGTACGCGTCGGTCGCGTGACTGACATCACCTATGACGATGAAAGCTATGAAGCAGTGGTGACCCTGAACGTCTCGCAGCGCTACCGCCGGATTCCCGCTGATTCCAGCGCCAGCATATTCACGTCGGGCCTGTTGGGTGAACAATATGTGGGCATAGAGCCCGGCGGGGAGGAGCGTTACCTCAAGGACGGGGACCGTATCCGGCTGTCGCAGTCGGCGCTGATACTGGAACAAGTGATCGGCCGGGTGTTGTTCAGCAAGGCCGCCGAGGGGGGGCAGTGATGAAGGCCGCCGCCCTCGCCGGTCTGACCCTGATGACCTGCACCGCCGCCGCGGAGCCGCTCACCCTGGAGGAGGCCATCAGCCGTGCTCTGGACCACGACCCGCGCATCGACGAAGTGGTGCATCTGGCCGAGGCCGCCCGCAGCTGGGTGGATGAGGCCCGGGCCAGCGGCGACTTGCGGGTGGATTTGAACACCTTCGTGGGCCTGTCGCCCGCCGTGGGCGGGGGCCTGTTCGAAGCGGGCAGTTGCGAGGCGGGCAGCTGCCGGCTGCGCAGCGACCGCTACGAGAATCATGGCGCCTCGGTGTGGCTGCGTTTCCAGCTCGCTTTGATCAAGCCCCTGTACACTTTCGGCAAGATTGAGCACTACGCACAGGCCGCCGAGGCCAATCTGGCCGTCAAGCAGGAGGACATCCGCCTGCGCCGGAGCCGCACCGCACTGGACGTGCAACGCGCATATTACGGCTATCTTGCGGCGCGGGACACCCGTTTGCTGTTCACCGATGTGCAAAAACGGCTGGACGCCGCCCGCGACCTGACCCGGGAGTGGCTGGATCAGGGCGAGGGAGGGGTGCGCCAGTCTGATTTGTACGCCCTGGATGCCGGTGCCGCCCTGGTCCGGCGTTACCTCTTTCAGGCCGAGGGCCTGGAACACGTGGCGCTCGCCAGTCTCAAAGTGTTGACCGGCGCGGCTCAGGATCAGCCCCTGGAAGTGGCCGATTCCCGGCTGCGGCCCGTACCGTTGCCGCAGCAGGGCCTGGCGGAACTCAAGCAGCGGGCGCTGCAACAACGCCCGGAAATGGCGCAAGTCGCGGCGGGTCTCACCGCGCGGCGTGAGCTGGTGGCTGCCAAAAAGGCGGATGCCAGGCCCAGTCTCTACGCCGGGGTGGCGGGTCTGGTGTCTTATTCGCCCAACCGCGACAAGGTGGACAACCCCCATATTACCGACCCCTTCAACGACTACGGCGCCACCCCCATGGTGGGACTGCAATGGCAGTGGGGTCACGGTGTGCAGGCGGCGCGGGTGGCGCGGGCGGAGGCGGAACTCAATGCCATGATCGCCAAGGCCGCCCTGGCCCGCCAGGGCATACCCTATCAGGTTGCTGAGGCCTATCACCAGGCTGCGGCGGGGAGACAGGCGGTGGCGGCCATGGAAGATGCCAGCCGCTCAGCGCGGCGCTGGATGATCGCCAGCTTTGTGGATTTCGAGGCAGGCCTGGAGGAGGCGAGCAAGGTGGTGACCGCTTTTCAAGGCTATGTTCTGGCCCACAGTGATTATCTGAAAACCGTGTACGACTACAACATGCAGGTGGCGCAGCTCAAACGCGCCATCGGCGCGGACCCTCTTGGAGAGCAACGATGAAACAAACCTGGGCGGCTGTGATGGTCCTGACCCTGGCCTGGGCCGGCGGTGTGGCGGCGGCCGTGCAGGATCCGCTGGAACTGGTGCAGAAAACGTCCGAGGAGATTCTGGGCAAGGTGCGGGAGGAACGTGCCGCCATCGACAACAATCCCCGGCGGCTCTACCAGCTGGTGAACGAAATCGTCCTGCCTCATTTTGACTTCGAGCGCATGTCGCGCTGGGTGCTGGGCAAATACTGGCGTCGCGCCAGCCCGCAGCAGCGACGCCGCTTCGTGGCCGAGTTTCGCAGCCTGTTGGTGCGGACCTATGCCAAATCCCTGGCCGAGTACACAGACAACAAGATCGAGTACCTGCCCTTGCGCCGCAGGCCGGGTGCGGAAGAAGTGACCGTGCGCACCGAGGTGGAGCAGGCCGGTGGGTTTCCCATTCCCATTGATTACTCCCTGTATTTGCAGGGCGGCAGCTGGAAAGTGTTCGATGTGGTCATAGACGGCGTCAGCCTGGTGACCAATTACCGCAGCACTTTCGCCAGCGAGGTGCGCCGTGGGGGGCTGGACAAACTGATCGCTGATCTCGCGGACCGCAACCAGCGTGAAAGCGGCCGCGGTGGCTGAGGAGGCCCGGATCGAGGCACTGGACAATGGGCGTGTGCGCTTGTGCGGCGCGGTCACGTTCCACAGTGTTCCCGCACTTTGGCCCCGCCTTGCGCAGGCGGTGACGACCGCCGGCGTCACCACTCTCGATCTGGCGGGGGTGGAGCGCGCCGACAGCGCCGCCGTGGCGCTGATGCTGGAGTGTCTGCGCGCGGCGCGCGCCGCCGGGGGGGGCGTGCGTTTCGTCGCCGTTCCGGCGCAGGTGCTGGCCATCGCCCGGGTGGCGGGGGTGGAGAAAATACTGTCCCTGGACATAGAAGCGGCGCCGGCACCGGCAGCCGCCTCCCCGGGGTGTGGCGCTCCGCCCGCGGCCGAAACCCGCCAGGGTTAAAAAAAAAGCCATAAGCAGGTATCCTGTGCCCCCTTTCCCGCTTGCAACGCCGGGTTCTTTGACGGTGGTTCAAATGTTAGTCGACGATATCAAACGCATGATCGTAACCGGCCTTCCCGGGGCCGAGGTGCACATCACCGGTGACGGCCGCCACTTCGAGGCGCAAATCATCCACGACGACTTTGCCGGCAAAACCATGTTGCAGCAGCACAAAATGGTCTATGCCACGCTGGGTGACAAAATGGGTGGCGATATCCACGCGCTGTCTATGCGCACCTATACCCGCGAGCAATGGGAGCAGGCACAATCCAGCTAGCAGGCTCTCGTGGCTTGTCCCCCCAAGCTCCGTTTTGTGACCCGACATGGATAAACTGATCATCACCGGTGGCGCTTTCCTGGACGGAGAAATCCGCATCTCCGGCGCCAAAAATGCCGCCCTGCCCATTCTGGCCGCCACCTTGCTGGCCGATGAGCCGGTCATGGTGCGCAACGTGCCCCACCTGCACGACATCACCACCACCATGGAACTGCTGGGCCGCATGGGGGTGCAACTGGTGGTGGATGAGAAAATGGGCATTGAGGTGGACGCCCGCACCATCAAAGCCTGTTACGCCCCCTATGAGCTGGTCAAAACCATGCGCGCCTCCATTCTGGTATTGGGGCCGCTGGTGGCGCGGTTCGGGGAGGCGGAAGTGTCCCTGCCCGGCGGCTGCGCCATCGGCTCGCGGCCCGTCAACCTGCACATCCAGGCCCTGCAGGCCATGGGGGCGGACATCGCCGTGGAGGGCGGCTACATCCGCGCCCGGGCCAAACGCCTGTGCGGCGCGCGGATTTTTTTCGACAAAGTCACGGTCACCGGCACCGAGAACGTGATGATGGCCGCCACCCTGGCCCAGGGCAAAACCGTTATCGAAAACGCCGCCCGGGAGCCGGAAGTGGTGGATCTGGCGGAGTGCCTGAATCAAATGGGTGCCCGCATCAAAGGCGCGGGGACTGACACGATTGTGGTGGAGGGCGTGGCGCGGCTGGGAGGCACCCAGTACAGCATTCTTCCCGACCGCATCGAAACCGGCACTTATCTGGTCGCCGCCGCCATGAGCCGGGGCCGCATCAAAGTGAAGCAGGTGCGCCCCGACACCCTCGACGCCGTGCTCGCCAAGCTGCGCGAAGCGGGGGCGGATTTGCACGTGGGCGAGGACTGGATCAGCCTGGACATGCACGGCCGCCGGCCCCAGGCGGTGGATGTGCACACCGCGCCCTATCCCGCTTTCCCCACCGACATGCAGGCGCAGTTTTGTGCCTTGAACTGCGTGGCGGAAGGCACTGGCACCATCTCCGAATCGGTATTCGAAAACCGTTTCATGCATGTGCAAGAGTTGCAGCGCCTGGGCGGGGACATCCGTTTGGAAGGCAACACCGCCATCACCAGGGGCGTGTCCAGCCTCACCGGCGCGCCGGTGATGGCCACCGATTTGCGCGCCTCCGCCAGCCTGGTGCTGGCGGGCCTGGTGGCCGAGGGCGATACTTTGGTGGACCGCATTTATCACGTGGACCGTGGCTACGAATGCATCGAAGAAAAACTGGCCCAACTGGGCGCCAAAATCCGCCGGGTACCCGACTGAGCCTCAACGGTTGTTGCGTTCTATGAGCCAGCTCCTCACCATCGCCGTCTCCAAGGGCCGCATTTACAAAGAAACGCTGCCGTTGCTGGCCGCGGCCGGCATTGTGCCCGGCCACGATCCCGAGACCAGCCGCAAGCTGATCCTGGACACCTGCCGCCCCGATGTGAAACTGGTGGTCATCCGCGCCGCCGATGTGCCCACCTTCGTGGAATACGGCGCCGCCGATCTGGGTGTGGCCGGCAAAGACGTGCTCATGGAACATGACGGCAGCGGCCTGTACGAGCCGCTGGATTTGAACATCGCCCGCTGCCGGCTGATGCTCGCCGGGCCGCCGGGCACCCGGATCAGCGAGGTCCGGCCCCGTATCGCCACCAAATACGTCAGCGCCACCCGCCGCTATTTCGCCGCCCGGGGCCGGCAGGTGGAAATCATCAAACTCTACGGTTCCATGGAACTGGCCCCCATCGTGGGCCTGGCGGACCTCATCGTCGATGTGGTGGACACGGGCAATACCCTGCGTGCCAACGGCCTTGAGCCTCTGGAACACATCGCCGACATCAGCGCCCGCCTGATCGTCAACAAGGCGGCCATGAAAATGCAGCACGCCGCGGTGACGGCCCTGATGGGGCGCCTGGCGCAGGCGGTGGAACGGAACCAATCAGTTTGAACGGGGCGAGTACGATGACAGACATCCAACGACTGAGCAGCGCCGCCACTGACTTCTGGCCGGCCCTGGACGCCTTGCTGGCCTGGGAGTCGGTCTCTGACGAAGCGGTGTACGGCACCGTCAAGGCCATCGTGGACGAGGTGCGCCGCCGGGGTGATGCGGCGGTGCTGGACTACACCCGCCGCTTTGACCGGCTGGAGGCCGCCAGCGTGGCGGAGCTGGAAATCCCTGCCGCCAGCTTGCAAGAGGCGCTGGCGCACATCCCGGCCGACACCCGCGCCGCGCTGGATACCGCCGTGGCACGGGTGCGCGCCTATCACGAGCACCAAAAGCAGGCCACCTGGACCTACACCGAAGCCGACGGCACCGTGCTGGGCCAGCAGGTCACGGCGCTGGACCGGGTGGGCTTGTACGTGCCCGGCGGCAAGGCGGCCTATCCCTCCTCTGTCATCATGAACGCCATTCCCGCCAAGGTGGCTGGGGTGCCGGAAGTGGTGATGGTGGTGCCCACGCCCCGGGGCGAGACCAACGCCCTGGTGCTGGCCGCCGCTGCCCTGTCGGGGGTGGACCGGGTCTTCGCGCTTGGCGGTGCCCAGGCGGTGGCGGCGCTGGCATACGGCACCGAGACCGTGCCCCAGGTGGACAAGATCGTCGGTCCCGGCAACATCTATGTGGCCACTGCCAAGCGCATGGTGTTCGGCGCCGTGGGCATAGACATGATCGCCGGTCCCTCGGAAATCCTGGTCATCTGTGACGGCCGCACGTCGCCGGACTGGATCGCCATGGATTTGTTCTCCCAGGCGGAACACGATGAAGACGCCCAGTCCATTTTGCTCAGTCCTGACGGCGCCTATCTGGACGAGGTGCAGGCCAGCATCAACCGCCTGTTGCCCACCATGGCGCGGGCCGACATCATCCGCCAGTCCTTGAGCACCCGTGGCGCGCTGATTCAAGTGCAGGATCTGGCCGAGGCGGCCCGGGTGGCCAACCACATTGCGCCCGAGCACCTGGAGCTGTCGGTGGAAGAGCCCCAAGAGCTCATGAAACAGATCCGCAACGCCGGCGCCGTTTTCATGGGCCGCTACACGGCGGAGGCCATCGGCGATTACTGCGCCGGGCCCAATCACGTGCTGCCCACCTCGCGCACGGCGCGTTTCTCCTCGCCGCTGGGGGTGTACGATTTTCAGAAGCGAACCAGCCTGATCATGTGCTCGCCGCAAGGTTCGGCGGCCCTGGGCGAGACCGCCGCCCTGCTGGCGCGGGGCGAGGGGCTCACCGCCCACGCCCGCTCGGCGGAATACCGGGTCGAAGTGGAGCGCGGCCGTGGCTGAGGAATTGATATCCCGCTGGGTGCGGCCCGAGATCCGGGGCTTGCAGGCCTACCACGTGCCCGATGCCGCCGGTCTGGTTAAACTGGACGCTATGGAAAACCCCTACGGCTGGCCTGAGTCTTTGGTGGGCGCCTGGTTGGAAACCTTGAAAGGCGTCTCCCTCAACCGGTATCCCGATCCCCAGGCTGGGGCCCTGAAAACCGGCTTGCGGCGGGCCTTTGCGCTGCCCGAGGACATGGAACTGCTGCTGGGCAACGGCTCCGACGAACTGATCCAGATGATTCTGATGGCAGTGGTGGGGCCGGACCGCACCGTGTTGGCTCCTGAGCCCGCCTTTTCCATGTACCGCCTCATCAGTGCCACCGTGGGCCTGCGTTTCACCGGCGTGCCCCTCAGTGCGGATTTCCGCCTGGACCTGCCCGCCCTGCTGGAGGCCATAGAGCGTGAACGGCCCGCTGTGGTGTTTCTGGCCTACCCCAGCAACCCCACCGGCAATCTGTTCGATGCCGCGGCCATGGAGGCCGTCATCAAGGCGGCGCCGGGCCTGGTGGTGGTGGACGAGGCCTACACACCCTTTTGCGATGCCAGTTTCCTCGGTCGCCTGGGGCGCTACGGCAATCTCCTGGTGCTGCGCACCCTGTCCAAGCTGGGCCTGGCCGGTTTGCGGCTGGGCTATCTGGTGGGCGATCCGGCCTGGCTGCACGAGCTGGACAAGCTGCGTCTGCCCTATAACATCAATGTGCTGACTCAGGCCAGCGCCGCCTTTGCCCTGGCGCACTTTGATGTTCTGGCAGAGCAGACCCGCCGCATCCGCGCCGACCGCGACCGCCTGGCCAAGGATCTGGCAGCCCTGCCCGGGGTGCAGGTGTTTCCCAGCCAGGCCAATTTCATTCTGTTCCGCGGGCCCGCGGGACGGGCGCCGGCCTTGTTTGAAGCCCTCAAAGCCCGGGGCGTGCTGATCAAACGTCTGCACGGTGCCCATCCCCTGCTGGCCGACTGCCTGCGGGTGACCGTGGGACGGCCGGAAGAAAACTCGGCTTTTCTGGCGGCGCTGGCCGCGGCCCTGGCCGGCGATACCGCTTCCGACAACGAACTGCGGGAGGCTGTGCGATGAGCGAACGCAAGGCCACGGTGCGGCGCGACACCCTGGAAACACGTATCGTCGTGGCGGTGAACCTCGACGGCAGCGGCGCCAGCCGGCTGGCCACGGGCGTGCCTTTTTTGGATCACATGCTGGAGCAGATCGCCCGCCACGGGCTGATTGATCTCGACATCGAGGCGGAGGGTGATTTGCACATCGACGCCCACCACACGGTGGAAGACATCGGCATCACCCTGGGGCAGGCCCTGGCCCAGGCCATGGGTGACAAAACGGGCATTCGCCGTTACGGCCATGCTTACGTGCCCCTGGACGAAGCCCTCGCACGTGCGGTCATCGACCTCTCCGGCCGGCCCGGCCTGGTGTTTGAGGTGGCCTTCACCCGGGCCCGTATCGGCGACTTCGACGTGGATTTGTTTCGCGAGTTCTTTCAGGGCCTGGTCAACCATGCCCGGGTGACGTTGCATGTGGATGCTTTGCGTGGCGGTAACAGCCACCACATCGCCGAGACCGTGTTCAAGGCCTTCGGCCGGGCCCTGCGCATGGCCGTGGAGCGGGACGGGCGCATGCCCGGCGTGCCGTCCACCAAAGGTGCCTTGTAGGAATGGTTGAGGTGACGATGCCCCCCTTTTTCACCGGGGGGTGTGTTGGAGAGTTCCTTCCAGGCTCCCTTTTTCAAAGAGGGGGGCAGGATATCGAGCAGCATGAACACCATCGCAGTGGTTGATTACGGCATGGGCAATTTGCACTCCGTGGCCAAAGCCCTGGAACGGGTGGGGCAGGGCGCGCCGGTGCGGGTGACCTACGACCCGCAGGAGATCGCCAAAGCCGCCCGGGTGGTGTTTCCCGGCGTGGGGGCGATGAAAGACTGTGTCGATGAACTCCGGCGCCTGGAGTTGGATGCGGTGCTCAAAGAGTGCGCCGCCACCCGGCCCTTTCTCGGCATCTGTGTGGGCATGCAGGCCCTGTTTGACTGGAGTGAGGAAAACGGCGGCTCGGCGGGTCTCGGGATCCTAGCGGGGCGGGTGCGCCGCTTTCAGCCCGGCCCGGCGGGTCACGACGGCGGGGAGCGCATCAAAGTCCCCCACATGGGCTGGAACGCAGTGCACCAGACCCGCCCCCACCCCTTGTGGGAGGGCATTGCCCAAGATACCCGCTTTTATTTCGTCCATAGTTACTACTGCGAGCCCGCCGCGCCTGAGTCGGTGGCGGGGACGACGGTTTACGGCCAGTCCTTCGTGGCGGCGGTGGCGCGGGGAAAGCTGTTCGCCGTGCAGTTCCATCCGGAAAAGAGCCAGCACGCGGGCTTGGCCCTGTTGGCCAATTTTGTGGCCTGGGACGGTAGTGTTTAAGCGTCGGAGAGGAAGAGGAATCGTCATGTTGGTTATTCCAGCCATCGACTTGAAAGACGGAAAATGCGTGCGCCTGCGCCAGGGACGGATGGAGGAGGATACGGTCTTCTCCGATGATCCCGTGGCCACCGCCGGCCGCTGGGTGAGCGCCGGCGCGAAAAGGCTGCATATCGTCGATCTCAACGGCGCCTTCGCCGGGCGGCCGGTGAATGCCGAGGTGATCCGGCGGATCTGCGAGGCCCATCCCGAGGTGCCGATTCAGGTGGGTGGCGGCATTCGCGATGATGACACCATCGAAACCTATCTCGACATGGGCGTGAGCTACGTGGTGCTGGGCACCAATGCGGTCAATGTGCCCCATTTCGTCGGCGACGCCTGCTCGGAGTTTCCCGGTCACATCATCGTGGGCCTCGATGCGAAAGACGGCAAAGTGGCCATAGATGGCTGGTCCAAGCTGTCCAATCACGATGTCATCGACCTGGCCCAGCGTTTCGAGCGGGAGGGCGTGGACGCCATCATTTACACCGACATCAGCCGCGACGGCATGATGAGCGGTGCGAATCTGGAGGCGACGCGGGCCCTGGCCCAGGCCATTCATATTCCCGTCATCGCCTCCGGCGGCATCGCCAGCCTGGACGATATCCACAAGCTGGCGGAACTGGCCGGGGACGGTGTGATGGGCGCGGTGGTGGGCCGCGCTCTGTACGAGGGCGAGATCGACCTGGCCGAGGCGCAACAACTGGTGGACGACGCGGGCTGATCATGGGACTGGCCAAACGCATCATTCCCTGTCTGGACGTGGACAAGGGCCGCGTCGTCAAGGGCGTGAAGTTCCTCGGCATCCGCGATGCCGGCGACCCGGTGGAAATCGCCCGCCGCTACGACGAACAGGGCGCGGACGAACTGGTGTTTCTGGACATCACCGCCTCTCACGAGGAGCGGGAAACCCTGGTCCACGTGGTGGACGCGGTGGCCGGCCAGGTGTTCATCCCCCTCACCGTGGGGGGTGGGGTGCGCACGCCCGCTGATGTGCGCCGCATGCTCAGCGCCGGGGCCGACAAAGTGGCCATGAACACCGCCGCCGTGGGGAACCCCGGGCTGGTGGGGGAAGCCGCCGCCCGTTTTGGCGCCCAGTGCATCGTGGTGGCCATCGATGCCAAGCAGGTCAAAACCGCAGCCGGTGAGCCTCCCCGCTGGGAAGTCTTCACCCACGGCGGCCGCAAGGGCACGGGCCGGGATGCCGTGGCGTGGGCGCAACAGGTGGCAGCGCTGGGCGCCGGCGAAATCCTGCTGACCAGCATGGACCGGGACGGCACCAAAGACGGCTTTGACCTGGGCCTCACCCGGGCGGTGAGCGACGCCGTGTCCATCCCCGTCATTGCGTCCGGCGGGGTGGGCACGCTGCAGCATCTGGTGGAGGGAATCCGGCAAGGGCATGCCGACGCTGTCCTGGCCGCCAGTATTTTTCACTACGGTGAATACAGCGTGCAGGAGGCCAAGCGTTACCTGGCCGCGCGCGGTATCGAGGTGCGCTTGTGACGCCCGCCTGGCTGGATCAGGTGCGCTGGAACAGTGACGGCCTGGTGCCCGCCATCGCCCAGGACGCCGTCAGCGGCCGGGTCTTGATGCTGGCCTGGATGAACCGCGAGGCGCTGGCGGAGACCGCCGCCAGCGGCCGCGCGGTGTACTGGTCCCGCTCCCGCGGCCGGCTGTGGCGCAAGGGGGAGCGTTCCGGTCACGTGCAAACCGTGCGTGAGCTGCGGCTCGATTGTGACGGCGACACCGTGTTGCTGAGCGTTGAACAAGGGGGTGGCATCGCCTGCCACACCGGCCGCCAGAGCTGTTTTTATTTGCGCCTGGAAGATCAGGCCTGGCAGCCGGCGGACCCGGTGCTCAAAGACGCGGCTGAAATATACGGAGGCGCACCGTGAACGACGTATTGCAGCGCCTGGCCGGGGTGCTGGAACGCCGCAAGGGCGCCGCGCCGGACAGCTCCTATGTTGCCAGCCTGTACGCCGGGGGCGTGGACACGATACTGAAAAAAATCGGCGAAGAGGCCACCGAGACCGTCATTGCCGCCAAGGGGGACGATCAGCAGGCGCTGGTGCACGAGATGGCCGATCTGTGGTTTCACACCCTGGTGCTGCTGGCCCAGCAGGGCCTGGGGCCGGACGATGTGCTCCGGGAGCTGGAACGGCGCTTTGGTCTGTCCGGCCTGGAGGAAAAGGCGCGCCGTGAGGGGTAGTGTACAATACGAAGTTTAAATGAATCGCGAAGAGCGCTGAGCGTGCACCGGGGTTGCGGCTGAGTTGCAGGGTTATTGCCTTGCGTTCCGTCGCGGTGGGCAAACGCCGCGTTCAGTGTTGTGCCACAGGCCGGGCCGCGTGAGCGGCCTTAGCGGAGATGAAGACATGGGTATCAGTGTTTGGCAGTTGTTGATTATTTTGTTGATCGTGCTGTTGTTGTTTGGCGCCAAGAAGCTGCGCGGTTTGGGCAGCGATTTGGGCGGTGCAGTGAAAGGCTTCCGGGACGCCATGGGCGATGACAAAGACCGGGACGAGGCACCGGCCGCGGCCGCCAAGCCCGCCGGGCAACTGGAGAGCCAGGCGTCAGGCCCGGCCCGGGGCGCCACCATGGAGGGTGAGGCGGCCGCCAAGAGCGAACCAAAAGAAAAGGCGTAGCGGGCCGCGTCGATGTTCGACATCGGCTTTTGGGAAATCACCCTCATCGCCGTGGTGGCGCTGTTGGTGGTGGGGCCGCAGGAGTTTCCCGCCCTGGTGCGCAACATCGGCCGCCTGCTGGGCAGGGTGCGCCGCTTCGTGGGATCGGTGAAGACCGAGTTCGAGACCGAAATCAACAAGGCCGAAGAAATCAAGCAGCGCATCGCCGAGGAGGCCCGGATCGCGGAAGCGCACAAAATTCTCGACGAGAAACGCTTCGCTGCGGTGCGCGCCGAAGAGACCGCCAAGGCTTCGGTGACCGGCTCCGGGGCTCCGTCCCCATCCCCCGCTGACGGAAACAAGAATGAGGCGGCAAAAACCTAAGTACACGCCCCAGCAAGACCAGCCTTTTATGGCCCACCTGGTGGAGCTGCGGGACCGCCTGCTGCGCATCGTGGGGAGCACCCTGTTGGTGTTTTTGCTGCTGGTGCCTTTTGCCCAGGAGCTCTACTCGTTGCTGGCGGAGCCCTTGCTCAAGGCCTTGCCGTCCGGCGCCACCATGATCGCCACCGAAGTGGCCTCGCCTTTTCTGACCCCCTTCAAATTCACCTTTGTGTTGTCTTTCGCCCTGGTGATGCCGTATGTGCTGCACCAGGCGTGGCGCTTCGTGGCGCCGGGCCTGTACCAACGGGAAAGGCGCATTGCCCTGCCCCTGCTGGTCTCCAGTATCGCCTTGTTCTACCTGGGGATGGTGTTTGCCTATTTCGTGGTTTTCCCGCTGGTGTTCGGCTTTCTTATCGGTACCGCTCCGGACGGCGTGGCGGTGATGACGGATATCAGCAAGTATCTCGATTTCGTGTTGAAGATGTTCTTTGCCTTTGGCCTGGCCTTTGAGGTGCCGGTGGCGACCATTGTGGTGGTCTGGGCCGGTATCACCACGCGCGCGAGTCTGGCCGCCAAGCGGCCTTACGTCATCATCGGCGCCTTTGTGATCGCCATGTTGCTGACGCCCCCCGACGCCATCTCGCAAACCCTGTTGGCGGTGCCCATGTGGCTGTTGTTTGAACTGGGTTTGGTGATGTCGCGCTATGTGGCCGCGCCGGAAGAAGAAGAGGCGCCGATGTCGTCGTCGCCGGACGAAGGCGGCGGGCCGCGGTAGGGCTTGTTCCCGCGGGGCGGTGACGAGAGGTGGTGGTTCCTTACCGTGGTGAGGGGCGTTCGCCGACAGTGGCGCGCAATTCCATTTCCCGGCCGCCCCGGATGATTCCCAGTGTTACGGTTTTTCCGGGCGGCAGAGCGGCGATGGCGTTGAGCGCGCCGCGGGCGTTGGGTACCGCCTGCTTGGCCACGCTCACCAACACGTCGCCGGGCACCAGGCCGGCTTTGGCACCGGCTCCCCCCCGCATCACGCCGGCAACCACGGCGCCCTGCTGCGTGCGCAAGCCGAAGGACTCGGCCAGCTCCGGCGTCAGATCCTGAATTTCTATGCCCAGCCAGCCCCGCACCACGTGGCCCTGTTCTATGATTTGTTCCATCACCGCCAGGGCGAGGCTGGAGGGGATCGCAAAACCGATGCCCTGAGAGCCGCCGGAGCGGGAGAAAATGGCCGTGTTCACGCCCACCAGCTGCCCTGCGGTGTTGATCAGGGCACCGCCGGAGTTGCCGGGGTTGATGGCGGCGTCGGTTTGAATAAAGTTTTCAAAGGTGCTGATGCCCAGCTCGCTGCGGCCGGTGGCGCTGATGATGCCCTGGGTCACGGTCTGGCCCACGCCAAAGGGGTTGCCGATGGCCAGCACCACGTCGCCCACGCGCAGGCTGTCGGAGCGGCCGAAGGTGATGGCGGGCACATCGGGCAGGTCAATGTTGAGTACGGCCAGATCGGTGTCGGGGTCGGCGCCCACCAGCCTGGCCCGGCCGACACGGCCGTCGGCCAGGGCGACCTGGATTTCATCGGCCCCCCGGATGACGTGATTGTTGGTCAGAATGTAGCCTTTGCGGCTGACGATGACGCCGGAGCCCAGGCTGGATTCCAGACGTTGGCGGGGCATGCCGAACCGGTCCCCGAAAAAGCGCCGGAAACTGGGGTCGGAAAACAGGGGGTGGCGTTGTTGGGTCACCACCTTGGTGGTATAGATGTTGACGACGGCAGGCGCGGCGGTTTGCACCGCCTGGGCATAACTGGTGGGCGTGCCGCCATCGCCTTGGCTTACCGCAGGCGGGGGTGCCTCGATGACGTCGATGGCGCGCGACTTGAATAATATTTCCGGTCGCAGGATCAACAGGGCGAGGAAAGCGACCGCAAGTCCGGTAACGGCGGCTTCGTAAACAAAGGCAAAGAGCTTGCGGACGTTCATTGGGTGCGCTCCTGCGCGTTGGAGAATTGCGGTGAAATCCCGGGTTCGGCCGGCTGATTAAAGAATGGTAACGCATGAATAGGGAGCTTGCATGGTTCGCCTGACTGAACTGGTGGATTATCTCGGCGGGCTGCTGCAGGTGGAAGCATATTCCGACTATGCGCCCAACGGCCTGCAGGTGGCGGGGTGCGATGAGGTTCGCCGCATCGTCAGCGGCGTGACGGCCAGCCGCGCTTTGGTGGACGCCGCCGTGACCGCCGGGGCTGACGCCCTCATCGTGCACCACGGTTTTTTTTGGCGGGGGGAAGACCCCTGCATCAATAAAATAAAAAAAAACCGTTTGCTGCCGCTGCTGCGCCATGACATCAGCCTGCTGGCCTATCACCTTCCTTTGGATGATCATGAAACGCTGGGAAACAATGTCCAGCTGGCCCGGGTGTTGGGCATTGCCAGGCCCCAGCGCCTGGCCCCGGCGCCGCCCTGGGTCTGGCGCGGCGAGTTGCCCGGGCCGCAGGCGCCGCAGGATTTTGCCACCCGCATCGACCGGGCTTTGGGGCGCAACCCCCTGTGGATCAGCGGCGGCGCACACCCCATACGTCGCGTGGCTTGGTGCACGGGCGGTGCCCAGAAATACATTGAGCACGCCGCGGCGCAGGGCCTGGATGCCTACATCAGTGGCGAAATTTCCGAGGCCACGGTCCATTCGGCGCGGGAATGGGGGATACACTATTTTGCCGCGGGGCACCATGCCACAGAGCGCTACGGCGTTGCCGCTTTGGGAGGGCATATTGCTGAAAAGTATGCTGTCGAGCACCGTTTTATCGATATCGGGAATCCGGCCTGAGTGTGGCGAACAACACACATCGGTGTCCAGAGCGGTCCCCGGGCAGCGGGGTAAATCGTCAGAAAAGTGACAAGACCCCGGTTTAATGCGGGAAATCCATTTTTTTTCACGGTTAGTAATGTTTTCCCCCAGCATTGACAGCCCGCGGAAGAATGGACTAGCATTCGATGCCCAACGAAAAACAACAGTAAGACAGCGATAAGCGGATTAAAGTTAGGGGTTTCCGCTGCAAACAATAATAAATCTAGGGATTTTGCGGAAAGCGTGGATTTGCCTGAGATTAAGGTAAGCAAAGGGGGACAGGGGGGTGTTCATTGGAACTCTATCCAATAGTCCGCAACCTGCTTTGCAGCGGGTTCGCCGGGCGTTCGCGCCCGGCGCAGCGTTCGCGGTAGTCATGGCGGAACTCCAAAGCATCTGACAGGACACGCTCATTGCGGGCCCGGGCTCGCGATGGAAGTGTTTATGTGTGTTTGCGAGTCACTCTCACTAACCAAACGAAATCAACCCAGGTGAAAGCCGATTGAGGATGAAGATGCCAATTCTAGAGAGTAGTTTGTTTGGGCGGCTACGCCCGGAAAAGGGATCGCAGGCCGGGCTGGCCGCTATAGCCTTCCCGCTGGTTGTGCTGGCGCTGGTCGTGTTGTGGGGCCTGGCCGCGGTGCCGGCGGCTTATGCTGAGGTGCCCAACGCAGTGCCGCCCAAAGGGAGCTATGACGGTGAAATTGTCCCGCAACCGATAGAGTTTCCCCACGACATTCATACCAAGATCAACAAGATCAATTGCATGTACTGCCACACTTACGCGCGGCGCAGCAAGGTGGCGGGCATCCCGCCCACCAGCAAGTGCATGGGTTGTCATACGGTCATTGCGACAGATCGTGCACGGATCAAAAAACTGACTTCATATTGGGAAAAGGGTAAGCCGCCCGTTTGGAAAAAAGTGCATGATGTCCCCGATTTTGTGCATTTCACTCATGAGAAGCACCTCAAGCGCTTTGTTTTTGACAACAAAGGAATGGAGGTGGAGAACGTGTACGAGGTCTGCGCATTTTGTCACGGTGATATGACACAGCGGACCGTGGCCCACAAAGTCAAACCGCTGAACATGGGGTTCTGCGTCAGATGCCACAAAGCCAACGGCGGTCCCAGTGACTGCTGGAAGTGTCACAAATAAACGGTGCGCGCCGCGGCAGGCGGGCGGCGCGTGGGGTGGCGTGATGTGTCGAGCGCCAGACAGAACAGATTGAAACGGATGGTTTGCTATGAGTGGTAACGAGATCAACCGAAGAGACTTCCTCAAGGTCATGGGGTGGGGCGGTGCCGGCGCAGCCTTGGCCGGCTGCGACGTGCCCTCCACCATGACCCTTGAGGAAGGTAAAGAAGACGTGGTGGCCTACCTCGTGCCGGAGGAGTTTGTGATTCCCGGCATTGGGGTGTACTACGCCTCGGTATGTCAGCAATGCCCGGCGGGTTGCGGGATACACGGCCGCGTCCGAGAAGGCCGGGTGTTGAAAGTGGAGGGTAACCCCAACTCGCCCCTCAACAAGGGCAAAGTGTGCCAGATGGGTCAGGCGGGTTTGCAGGGCCACTACAACCCCGACCGCCTCACCAGGCCGCTGCTGCGCAAGGGCAAGAAGCTGGTGGAGGCGAGCTGGGACGAGGCGCTGGCGGCGATCAATGAACGGGTGGGGCCGGATTCCGGCCTGGACGGTGATCGTTTCGCCTGGGTGACGGGTACCGTCAGTGGCCATCAGGCGGTGTTGATTGACGCCTACATGGCCGCGCTGGGTGCCAGCCGGCACTACGTCCACGAGATGGTGAACAATGCGGTGGGCCAGGCCGTGAACCGGGATATGCTGGGCGTGGCCATGCCGCGCTATCGTCTCGACAAGGCGCAGGCCGTCTTGTCCCTGGGGGCGGATTTCCTCGGCGCCTGGATTTCCCCGGTGCACTTTGCCAACCAGTATGCCGCCTTCCGCGAAGCGCCCCGGGGTGTGCTGGCGGTGGCGGAGCCGAGCATGTCCCTGACCGGCGCCAATGCCGATTTGTGGATGGCTGTTCGGCCGGGCACCGAGGGGGCCCTGGCCCTGGGCATTGCCCGCGAACTGGTCACCCGTCACCGGCGCGACATGAGCATGTTGCCGGCGCAGGTGCAGGCCGTGATCCGGCGCTACAGCGCCGGGGAAGCGGCCGAGGCCACCGGCGTGCGCGCCGAGCTGATCGCCAAGACGGCGGCGTGGTTGGCCGAGCGCGAGCCCAGCCTGGTGTTGTCCGGTACGTCGGCGGAAAGTGTGGAACATGGCTACCAGTCGGCGGCCGCAGCCATGCTGCTCAATATCATATTGGGTAACGTCGGTGAAACCATTGAGCTGGGCGGTGAGTTTCCCTTCCCGCAGATGGCGGCCAAGTACGGCAACAGCGCCGATCTGCTGGCCTTCTCCGAGGCGCTGCGCAAACGCGAGCTCGACGTGGTGTTCTTCTACGGCAGCAATCCGGTGTACACCTCCCCAGACCGCGTCAGCGTGGCGGACCGGCTGATCAACGTGCCATTCAAAGTGGCGTTTTCCCAATACATGGACGAGACGACCAAACGGGCCGATGTGGTGTTGCCGCTGCTGTCCCCCTACGAAGACTGGGGCACGCATGTCGTCGCCTACCAGGGCGGGGATGACACGGTGATCGGTGTCCAGCAGCCGGTGATGGAGCCGCTCTACCCCACCACCCGCGGTTTTGGCGATGTCATGCTGGACCTGCTGAAAGTGCAGGAGGCGGAAAAGTTCGGCCCCTACAGTGACTACTACGCTTACCTGCGCGAAGCCTTTGACAATATGCCCGCCAATCTCAAGCAGGGCCTGGGCAGCGAGGCCTTTTGGCAGCGTGCCCTGGCCGCCGGAATGATCACTCTGCCGCGCACCGAAGGCCAGGCACAGGTCAAGGCCATTGCCCCTGACCTGCCGGAATACCGGTCTGACGAAGAATATCCCTATCATCTGGTGCCGGCCGCCCGGCTGGGCATGTGGGATGGGCGTCATGCCAACCTGCCCTGGTTGCAGGAGGCCCCGGATCAGATCAGCAAAGTGGTGTGGAACTCCTGGGCGGAATTGCACCCGCGTACGGCCGAGAAGCTGGGTGTGAAGACCGGTGACTACATCAAAATCGAGTCCGAGAACGGCACCATTGAAACCCAGGTTTACGTGTACAAAGGTGTGCGTCCCGAAGTCGTTGCCGTGCCCATGGGACGGGGGCATGAGGACTACGGCCGTTATGCCACCGGGCGTGGCGTGAACCCGCTCAAGATTCTGAACGCGGTCACGGAGCGCCAAACCGGGGAACTGGCTTTGTACGGCACCCGGGTCAAGCTGACCAAAACCGGCCGCAGCGCGAAGCTGATCAAGATGGGCGGCAGCGAGAGCCAGATGGGGCGCAAGCTGGTCGCAAGTGTGACCGCCGAGGTCTTCAGACGTACGGAAGGGGGCGCATAAGATGTCTCTGAAGAATATTCTTGAAAACTGGTCGCGATACCGCAAGGGCCGCGAAGAGGGTGGCTTCCACGAGTATGAACACATGTGGGGCATGGCGGTCGATCTGAACAAATGTATCGGCTGCAATGCCTGCTCCGTGGCCTGTTACGCGGAAAACAATCTGCCTGTGGTGGGCGAGGCGCGCTTCTCCAAGAACCAGGCCATGCACTGGATGCGGGTGGAACGTTATTGGGATGAGCACGGGCTTGATGATGACGGAGCGGCGGGCGAGTTCCAGGAGAGAGGGGCGAATTTTCTGCCTTTCAACTGCCAGCAGTGCAATGCGGCAACCTGTGAACCCGTGTGTCCCGTGGCCGCCACCTATCACACCCCTGACGGCCTGAATGCGCAGGTTTACAACCGCTGTATCGGCTCGCGCTATTGTTCCAACAACTGCCCCTACCGTCTGCGCTATTTCAATTTCTACTCCTATTACGAGTCGTCCTGGCCCGCGCCTTTGCACATGCAGTTGAACCCCGATCTGGCGGTGCGCGACAAAGGGGTGATGGAGAAATGCACCTTCTGCGTGCAGCGTATCCGTGCTGCCAAAGACAAGGCGCGGCGCGAAGACCGCAGCGTGATCGACGGTGAATTCCAGACCGCTTGCCAGCAAACCTGCCCCACCGGCGCCATTGTTTTCGGTGATTTGCTGGACCAGGCCAGCGAGGTGAGCCGGAAGTGGCGTGATCACGAAGTCGAACTGGGCAAGGCGAAGCAGACAAAACGCGATGCTGACCTGCGCGGCTATCGCGTGCTTGAAGAGCTCAACACCGACCCTTGCATCATGTACCTGGAACGGGTCAGGGAGGTTTAAGCGCGTAGTCGCTTAAGGCTGTTTTTAGCAATTATCGCAATACGATCGGGTGCTACATGCAAACGAAAGATATCAACGAAGATATACGCTGGGCCCAGATAAACAAGGACGTGCTGCGGAGCATGGAGAATCCGCGCCCGGCCTACTGGGTGGCAGTGGCGACCTGTCTGGCCATGATCGGCTGTGCCGTGGTCGCGGAGATTTATCAGTACAACACCGGCATGGGGCCGGCCAACCTCAACTGGCCGCACATGTGGGATCTCTACATTGCCACCTTTATTTTCTGGATCGGCATGAGCCACTCCGGCACCTTGTTGTCGGCCATTTTGCATATTATCCATGCCGACTGGCGCAAGCCCATATACCGTTTCGCGGAAGCGATGACGACCTTTTCCCTGATGACCGCAGCCCTGTTCCCGGTGATCCACCTGGGTCGTTTGTGGAACATGTACTGGGTGTTGCCCTATGTGACGGACCGGGGGATCTGGCCGAACTTCCGTTCCCCCCTGGTGTGGGACGCTTTTGCGATCTTCACCTACCTGACGTCTTCGGCCTTGTTCCTGTTCATAGGCATGATTCCGGATTTCGCAATCTGTCGTGACAATGCCCGCGGCTGGCGCAAGAAACTCTACGGCGCCCTGTCGCTGGGTTGGTCGGGCACTGACCGGCAGTGGCGGCACTTCCGCAAAACCTATCTCCTGATGGCCTGTTTCTTGATTCCCCTGGCAGTGTCGGTGCACTCCATTGTGTCCTCCGACTTCGCCATGTCCATTATGCCGGGCTGGCATGTGACCACCTTCCCGCCGTATTTCGTCGCGGGTGCCTTGTACTCGGGCTGTGCGGCCATCATCACCTTGTTCATCATCTTGCGCTACTTCTTCTACTTTGAGGACTACATGACCATTCCCATCCTGGAGAAGACCTGCAAGCTGACCTTTGCCATTGCCATGGTCTGGACCTACCTCAACCTCATCGAGTTTGCCTCGGTCTGGTACGGCCACGATGTCCCGTCCAAGGAGGTGCTGTGGGACAAATTCACCGGACCGTACGCGCCCTTCTTCTGGGGGATGATGTTCTTCGGCTCGGTGCTGCCGTTTACGCTGGCCTTTGAAAAACTGCGCCGGCACCTGCCCACCATGTTTGTGGTGTCGCTGCTGTTGAATGTTGGCATGTGGCTGGAGCGCTGGATGATCGTGACACCCACCCTGTCCATGGCTTATCAGCCCTTCGCCTGGAACGTGATGTGGCCTTCCATGGTGCAGTGGGCGATTGTGTTTGGCAGCTTCGGTTGGTTTGGCCTGCTGTTCTTGGTGTTTGTGAAAATCTTCACCTCGGTGTCCATGTACGAGGTGAAGGAAATGATTTACATGCGCCGGCGGGAAAATGTGGAGCCCTTGGCTGTCAGCCTGCATCGTCGCTCCACCGACCCGCAGCCCGCGACCGATACACCAAGTTCTTAGGAAGGGTTGGATTATGAGCAAACAACGTTTGATGGGATTGTTCCGGGATTTTGATGAGGCCTTTGCCGCCGTGGCGGATATTCGTGGCGACAAGGTGAGCGGCGTCACGCTGGATGACGTGACCCTGTCCTCGCCAATCGAACACCCCGAAGTGGAGGAGGTGCTGGGCGAGCGCCCGGCGCATGTGCCCAAGTTCACTCTGATGGGCGCCGCCTTTGGCATCACCTTTGGTTTTCTGTTCCTGGCTTCGGCTCAGGCCACCTTCGTCGTGCAGCCCCAGGGGGGCAAGGCGGTTGTGCCTCTGCCATCCAACTTCGTGCTGACCTACGAAATGCTGATTCTGTTCAGCGTGCTGTTCACCGTCATCAGCTTCCTGGTGGGAGCCCGGCTTTTTCGCAAGCGTGATACGCTCTACAGCGAAATGGTCAGTTTGGATCAGGTGGGTGTGATCGTTGAGACCGACGCGAAAAATGCTGATGCAGTGAAAGCGCTGTTTCAGCAGCACAAGGTGTTGGAAATACGGGAAGAGGTCGCTCGATGAAAAAAGCAAGTCTGTTGTTGGCCGGGCTTTTGTTGCCGGGAGTGGTGGCGGCCTGGCCGTGGTCCCAGGATATGATGAATCAGCCGAGTATCAAGCCGCAGGAAGGGGTCATGACGCCTTTTCCGAAGCGCTCGGTGCCGGTGGGGGGCTTTCCTACCACCATTCACAACCGGGAGGAGGCAAAGAATCTGCGCAACCCGATACCGGTGTCAGAAGAGTCCTTGAACAAGGGCAGGACCTTGTTCCGCATCTACTGTGCGGCCTGTCACGGCCGGGACGGGGGCGCCAGCTCGCCGGTGTCACCGAAAATCGGCGCCATCGCCTTGAACGACGACTATGCCCAGAAGCAGCTCACCGAGGGCTGGATCTTCGGCACCATCACGTTTGGCAGTTTCATCATGCCCGCCTACGGCATGCCGCAGGGACGGGAAGACCGGCGCGGCTCCAACGACTTGTCGGTGGAGGAGCGTTGGCATGTGGTCAACTATGTCAAGCACGGGCTGATGAAAGACCAAGGGGCCGCCAACGTGAAGACCGCGGCGAGCGACGACCAAGCTGCTCACTAAGCGCGCAGACAATTTTAAGAGGGGCGACATGGAAAACTTCGGTAGCTGGTCGATCTTGACGACCAACTTTTTGATCATCCTGTACCTGGCGTTGAACGGCGTAACGCTGTCGGCGGTGCTGCATCTGTGCAACGGCAAATGGCGTTTCGATGTGCGCAACCTTGCGTGCGCGCTGTCGGTGCTTTTCCCCATTGCCGGTGTCCTGCTGCTGGTCCTGTTGGCAAACGGGGAGGCGACTTTCGCCTGGTTGGGAAGCGCCCACGGCGCGGAGGGCGAAGGCGGTCACCACCTGCCCGGCTGGCACAATTACACCTTCCTGGTGGCGCGGCAGATCGCCGGCTTCCTCTTCATCTGGTGGATGTACAGCCTGTTCATCAAGTATCAGGCCCTGAGCGAGGTGGACAAGTCCTACGCGGCTCAGCGGCGTTTTCGCAATATTGCGTTGTTGATTCCGTTTGCGTATGTGCTGTATGCCAGCATGGTGGCCTGGGACTTTGAAATGACCCAGTTGGCGGGATGGCACAGCGCCAGTTACGCCTTCTACCATTTCCAGAGCAATTTCCATTTCTTCCTGGCGTTCTTCACCCTCCTGATGTTCTTCCTGAACCGGGGTGAGAAGCTGGTCAAACCGATTCAGCCGCACATTTTCAACTACATGGCGCAGTTCATGTTGGCGATGACCATCTTGTGGACTTATCTGTACTTCACCCAGTACCTGATCATGTGGTATGGCCGGCTGCCATCGGATATGGACCGCTTTTTCGCGATGATGTACCACGACTTCGCGCCGCTGTGGTGGACCTTCCTGGCCTTGAAGTTCATCATTCCCTTCACCACCCTGGCCATCACGCCCAACCGGCATAATCCGCCGGTGATTGCGATGGTGGCGGGCAGCATTGTGTTGGGGACCTGGCTGGAGCGTTACACCTGGATTGCCGGCTCCGTGGAGCCCGAATACTACCACCTGCCGATGTCGTCTTTGTCAGATTATCTGGTGACGGCGGCGGTGATCGTGGTGGCGTGGGTCACGGTCAAATGGGCCTTCACCCGCAAGGGTTTGATCAGAACCTGAGTTGTTGCTGCTGTCCGTCCCAGGGGACGCCACCGCAATCGCGGTGGCGTTCTTTTTTTTTTTGCAGTTCCGGATCGGGGTATAATCGGCGTTACGCGGGCGAACAGAATAATAACAGGCACGCCGTGCCAACAAGAGGACAGGTCTAATGCGCTTTATCACGTATACCGCCGAGGGGGGGCAAGAGCGGATCTGGGCAACAAACGGCTATCCGGACAGTCGCTGGGGTGGTTTTGCGGAAGATCAGTTTTTCCCACCGCGGGGCCGTCACCGCTTTTCCTGCTTTAGTGATGAAGGGACCTGGGAGTTGTCCCTCAGTGAGTCAGGCGGGGGTTCCTCCGGGGAGAGTGATGCCGTCGCCGGTTTGCAAAAAGAACTGCAGGCAACCCGCTTGCGCAACCGCGCACTTTTTGAACACTCTCCCTTCAGTATTCAGATCTTTTCCTCCGACGGTGAAAGCATAGCGGTCAACAAGGCCTGGGAGCGGCTCTGGGAGAGCCCGCCGGAGTTCGCCGACCATTACAACATCCTCCAGGATCCCCAACTGGACAGCCATGGCGTCTTGCCTTACCTGGAGCGTGGTTTCGCCGGGGAGTTTGTCGAGATCCCACCCATTCAATACGATCCCAAGAAGACCCGCGCGGGTGCCGGTGCCCCCCGCTGGGTGCGCGCCTTCATCTATCCCGTGCGCGAAGGGCAGACCATCAAAGAAGTTGTCCTCATTCACGAGGACATCACCGCCCAGCGCCAGGCCGAAGAAATGTTGCGCAAGGCCCATGAGGAAATGGAAATGCGCGTGCGCGAGCGGACTGCGGCCCTGGGGCGGGAGATCAGCGAGCGCAAGCTGGCGGAGATTGCGCTGGCGGAGGAAAAGGAAAAAGCGGAAGTCACCCTGCGCTCCATCGGCGAGGGGGTCATTGTCACCGATGCCCGGGGCCGCATCGAGGCCATGAACCCGGTGGCGCAAACCCTGGTGGGGTATTCCGAGCAGGAAGCCCTGGGGCGTGACCTGATGGACGTGCTCAAAGTGGTCAACGAAGACACCTTGAAACCGCTGCCCAGTCCTGTTGTTGACTGCCTGCGCCACGACCGCGTGATCAAGTACACCCAGTTCAGCCTGCTCCTGGGGTGCCACGGGCAGCACTATGCCATTGACCTGTCCGCCTCGCCCATACGGGGGCGGCACGGGCGCAAGCTGGGGAGCGTCATTGTGTTTCGTGATGTCAGCGCCCAGCGGCGGACCGCCCGGGAGCTGGCGTATCATGCTCAGCACGATGCCTTGACCGGCCTGGTCAATCGCCGCGAATTCGAGCGTCGCCTGGGGCAGATGCTGGCCTCCAGCCGGGAATACGGCGCCCGCCACGCCCTGTGCTACCTGGATTTGGACCAGTTCAAACTGGTCAATGACACCGTCGGTCATATGGCCGGTGACGAATTGCTCAAGCAGGTCACCGCGTTGTTGCAGGAAGGGGTGCGCGAACGGGACACGCTGGCCCGGCTTGGCGGGGACGAGTTCGGCGTGTTGCTGGACAACTGCCCGGTGGACAAAGCGCTCACCATCGCCGAAACCCTGGTCGCGACGGTGCGCGATTACCGTTTTGTGTGGGAAGGGCGCTCATTCGAAGTGGGTGCCAGCATCGGTGTGGTCCCCATTACCGCTGACAGCGTCGATGTGGCTCATGCCTTGCGGGAGGCGGACGCGGCCTGTTACACCGCCAAGACCCTGGGTCGCAACCGCGTTCATCTGCTGGCCGGTGATGACGCGCCCAAGGCCGCGCGCAAAGACGGCCCGCTGCGCCTCAATGCCTTGCGGGAGGCACTGGCCGGTAAGAAATTTTCTTTATTTTATCAACCTGTTATGCCCCTTCTGCCCCAGCTTGGCCGTATTCCCTATCACGAAATGCTGGTGCGGCTGGTGGGAGCCGGGGGCCGCATGCTGTTGCCCGGTGCCTTTATTCCCACGGCAGAGCGGTTCGGGCTCATGGCCGATGTGGACCGGTGGGTGATCCGCCGCACCCTCCGCTGGCTGGCCGGGCGCAGTGGCGACGGTCTGGTGGTGGGGGCGGTGGTCAATCTGTCCGCCGGGGCCTTGCAGGATGATGCGCTGCTGGATGTGGTGGGGGAGGGCCTGTCCCAAAACCGGGTGGCGCCGGAGCGTCTGTGCTTCGACGTGGCGGAAACCACCCTGGTGCATCATATCCACCATGCCAGCCGCTTGTTCGCCGGCCTGCACGAGCTGGGCTGCCGGGTGGCGGTGGATGATTTCGGCGGGGGCCTGGCCTCCTTCAGCTATCTGAAAAAAATGCCGGTGGACTACTTCAAAATCGCCGGCACGTTCACCACCGGCATGCTGGACAGTGCCTCGGACAGGGCCATCGTGCGGGCGATCAAGCAAGTGGCCGATGCCATGGGCGTGGCCACCGTGGCGAAACGCGTTGAAAACGAAGCGCTGGTCAAGCTGATCACCGAGACCGGTATCGACTACGTGCAAGGCCATGCCATCGCCGAGCCCCGTCCTCTGGCGGGCGAGCCGGCGTGATGCGCGCCTCTCTCCCGCGCCGGCAGTTTTGATCACCGTTTCATCGGCGCCGCGTCTGTTTGGCCAGCCAGCCGCGGACGCGTTTGAGCAGCACCGCACCCAACCCGGTGAAATCACGGTCGGCACCGGGGACACGCACCTGCCGGTAGGCGGTGCGGCCCTGGGTTTCGCCGGGCGGGATGTGGGTGCTGGCGTCCGCACCCGCCGCCTGCGGCATGTTTGTCCCCCGGGTATCCGCCTCCGCGTCTTGTCTTGCCGCTGCCGCCCGGGCCCCGGCTTCGGCTGCCGTCCGGCGGTCCGCTGCACCGAAAATATCGAGCATGGGCAGCGTGATGCGCGCCAGGGTGGCCGGCGTGTAGCGGCTGCTGACCCGGCCCGCCGGGAGGGAGGCGTTCACCAGGATCAGGCCCTGGGCCCTTGTGGTGGCCACCGTGGCGAAATAGTCGGCGGCGGCCACGCCGCCGGCGCCGTGGCCCAGCACCAGAACCTTGTTCACCCCCTGGCCGGTGAGATGGGCCAGCGTGGTTTCCAGCGCTTCCCGGGCCTGGTTCAGGGCGGACTCCAGTGTTGGGGTGCCCGCTGCGGGCCAGAACAAGGTCAGCGTTGTCCAGCCCTGTCCGGCCAGGCCCTCGGCCAGGGTGCGGGCCACAGGCGACGCGCTGGCCGGCACGCCCCAATCGGGCAGAATAACAAGCGTCCCCCGGGGCCGTGTCGAGGCCTCGCGCTGCAAGGCGAACACCGGCGCCGACCCGGATCCCAGGCGCAGCACCGTCGCCGGGTCGGCGGCGGCCACCCACTCAGGCGTTTGCGCGCAATGGGCGCTCATCGCAGCGGCCATCGCCGCCGCCCAGAGCAACAAGGCGAAATGATGAGGCGGTTTCATGCTGAGCCGGGGATTGGAGCGGGAACAACACTACCATCGGCCCCGCCCGGCCAGCCCTTGACGGTCAGTGGGGGTAAAGTGAAACGTGAATTATTGCGCGTACTCACCTAAAATGGAGCGTTTACCCCGGCATCCGGATTTTTGTTTTCAAGCAACAGGCGAGAGTTTCCATGGACTACAAAATTGCACCTTCCATCCTGTCGGCGGATTTCGCCAGTCTGGGCCGGGAAGTGGACCAGGTTTTGGCGGCGGGCGCGGACATCGTCCACTTCGACGTGATGGACAACCACTACGTGCCCAATCTCACCATCGGTCCGCTGGTGTGCGAGGCCTTGCGCAAGCACGGTGTCAGCGCCGACATTGATGTGCACCTCATGGTCAAGCCCGTGGACCGCATCATTCCCGATTTCGCCCGGGCCGGGGCCAGCTACATCACCTTTCACCCCGAGGCCTCGGAGCATATTGACCGTTCCTTGTCGCTGATCCGCGAGTCGGGCTGCAAATCCGGTCTGGTGTTCAACCCCGCCACGCCGCTGGATTACTTGGACTATGTCCTGGACAAGGTGGACATGGTGCTGCTGATGTCGGTCAACCCCGGTTTCGGTGGTCAGAAATTTATACCCGCCACCCTGGGCAAACTGCGCGCGGCCCGCAAGCTCATCGACGACAGCGGCCTGCCGATCCGGCTGGAGATCGACGGCGGGGTGAAAGTGGACAACATCCGCGCCATCGCCGAAGCCGGTGCCGACACCTTCGTGGCCGGTTCCGCCATCTTCGGTGCCGGCAAAGAGTCCGACCCCAACCGCTACGACTCCGTGGTGGCGGCCATGCGGGCCGAGTTGGCCAAAGCCGGGTAAGGTCTTTTCAATATCCAGCTTACGGCCCAAACCAATACGTGGTGCGCTGCGCGTCTCCGGCAGTCAATCAATACCCTTGCGCAAATGCTCAAAAAACCTGAAATGATCCTCATCGATCTGGACGGCACCCTGGTGGACAGCGTGCCCGACCTGTCCTGGTGCGTGGACGAAATGCTCAAACGCATCGGCCGCCCCCCAGCCGGGGAGGCCAGGGTCCGCACCTGGGTGGGCAACGGGGTCGAGCGCCTGGTCAAGCGCGCCCTGGTGAACAATCTGGAAGGTGAGCCGGAGCCCGGCCTGCTGGCCCGCGCCCTGCCGGTGTTCATGGACTTGTACCGGGACAATGTCTCGGTGCGCAGCCGTCTCTACCCCGGCGTGCGGGAGGGCCTGGAGGCCTTGCGCCAGGGCGGTTGCCCTTTGGGCTGTGTCACCAACAAGGCCGCGGCTTATACCCGGCCGCTGCTCAAGGACCTGGGCGTGCATGACTATTTTCGCATCGTGCTCAGCGGTGACAGCCTGCCCAAAAAGAAACCCGACCCGCTGCCGTTGCTGCACGCGGCGGCATTTTTCGGTGTGGCCCCGGTCCGGGCCCTTATGGTGGGCGATTCCATCAGCGACGTGAAA
Source organism: Gammaproteobacteria bacterium (assembly GCA_011375345.1). Taxonomy (NCBI): domain Bacteria; kingdom Pseudomonadati; phylum Pseudomonadota; class Gammaproteobacteria; species Gammaproteobacteria bacterium. Next base: position 2,857 of record DRLM01000052.1, on the reverse strand, counting down.
GCGGCCCGGGCGGCCGGTTTTGCCATCGTCTGCGTGAGCTACGGCTACAATCACGGCCGGGACATCCGCCTGGCCCGGCCCGATGCCGTGATCGACCGTCTGGATGAGCTGCCGTCCTTGCTGGCGGACGCGGCCTGACCGTGGCGGGGTCGGCGGGAACAATCCGGGCGCGTCGTGGCAGGGGGCGATGGCGGGTGTGAACGCTGCTCCTCACACAAGCTGTCTTTCGCATCGGATTCATTCAGCAGGTACTGACCATGACCCGCGACCAATTCCAGGCCCTGGCTGCAAAGGGCTACAACCGCATCCCCCTCATGCGCGAGGTGCTGGCGGATTTGGACACGCCCCTCAGCGCCTACCTCAAGCTGGCCGACGGCCCTTATTCTTATTTGCTGGAATCAGTGCAGGGAGGGGAAAAATGGGGCCGCTATTCCATCCTCGGCCTGCCCTGCCGCACCGTGCTCAGCGTGCGTGGCTGGGAAGTGAGCGTGCGCCGGGACGGCGAGGAGGTGGAGCAGCACCGCGTGGCCGACCCCCTGGCCTGGATCGAAAGCTATCAACGCTGCTTCCGTGTGGCCCAGGTGGAGGGTCTGCCCCGTTTCACCGGCGGCCTGGTGGGATATTTCGGCTACGACACCATCCGCTACATCGAACCCCGCTTGGCCCGCTGCGCCAAAGACGATCCCCTGCAGACGCCGGACATCTTGCTGATGGTGTCGGAAGAAGTGGTGGTGTTCGACAATCTGCGGGGCAGGCTCTACGTCATCGTCCAGGCCGACCCCGCCGCGCCCGAGGCGTATGAGCGGGCCCAGGCCCGCTTGGACCGGCTGGTGGGCCGCATGGCCGGCGCCACCCCCCGCCGGCCCCAGGTCCGCGCCACCACCGTGGGGGAGCAGGATTTCGTCTCCGGTTTCACTCAGGAGGGTTTCGAGCGGGCGGTGCAGCGCAGCAAGGCGTACATCGCGGCCGGTGACGTGATGCAGGTGGTGCTGTCGCAGCGCCTGTCCGTGCCCTTAAGCGCCCGGCCGCTGGATGTCTACCGGGCCCTGCGCAGCCTCAACCCCTCGCCCTATATGTACTACCTGGATCTGGGGGATTTCCACGTCGCAGGCTCCTCGCCGGAAATCCTGGTGCGCCTGGAAGAGGGCATCACCACCGTGCGCCCCATCGCCGGCACCCGGCCCCGCGGTGCCACCGAGGCGGAAGACCAGGCCTGGGAAGATGAGCTGCTGGCCGATCCCAAGGAGCGGGCCGAGCACCTCATGCTCATTGACCTGGGCCGCAACGACGTGGGCCGCATCGCCGCAACCGGCAGCGTCAAGGTTACCGAAAACATGGTGATCGAGCGCTATTCCCATGTCATGCACATTGTCTCCAACGTGGAAGGCCGGCTCCGCCCGGGGCACAGCCCCATGGACGTGTTGCGCGCCACCTTTCCCGCCGGCACCGTCAGCGGCGCGCCCAAGATCCGCGCCATGGAAATCATCGACGAGCTGGAGCCGGTCAAGCGCGGCATTTACGCCGGCGCCGTGGGCTACCTCTCCTGGAACGGCAACCTCGACACCGCCATCGCCATCCGCACCGCTGTCATCAAAGACGGCATGCTGCACATCCAGGCCGGCGCCGGCATCGTCGCCGATTCCGTGCCCCGCTACGAGTGGAAAGAGACCCTCAACAAAGGCCGCGCCGTGTTCCGGGCGGTGGCGCTGGCGGAGCGGGGCTTGAACGGGGCACATAAATAATACGGAGAGATTGACCTAAATGCTAGCGCGTTGCTAGCATTGCCGGGTAGGCCCACATACGCAGCGAGGTGTTGGTGATGGCCACGGTGACCATTCGAAATTTGCCAGACGACTTGGTGGAGAGGATCAAGCTGTCCGCCCGGTCCCATGGCTGCTCCATGGAGCAGGAAGTGCGCCTTTTGTTGCAGGCCCGTTATGCCGAGCGCTCGGAAATAGCGAAGCGGGCGCGGGAGCGTTGGGAGCGCTTGCCGAAAACCAGCGCGGCTGAAGTGCGTCGGTGGCGGGAAACGGGACGGCGGTAATGGTCGTCGACACCATGGTCTTTGCCTATGCCCTGCTGGGTGTCGAGGAATTCGGCGAAGAAGCCATGGCCGTTCTCGAAACCCTCGACGACATCATTGTCCCAGATTCCATGCGCGCCGAACTCACCAATGTTTTGTGGCAGTGGGTCCAGCATGGAGGTGTGGAGAGAGCAACCGCGCATGCCATATTGTTTGATGCCGATGCGCTCATCACCGGCACAATCGCTTGTCAGCGTCTCTGGGCGCGCGCCTTGGATCTTTCTCTGGGGCACAATCATCCCGCCTACGACACCTTGTTCGTGGCTGCCGCGGAGCTCAGCGGAACGAGGCTCATTAGTTTTGATGATCGTCTGAAAAAACGCTTTCCCAAACAGGTGCTTAACGCGCGCGAGCTTATGAAAGGTTGGGATTAGCCCGGATATCTCACCACCCCTATAGAAACAGGCCTCTTTTTGTTGCATAAAGTAAGGGTTAACAGGCACTTACCAGCAACGAGAGAAAGAGGCCTGTGAAAACAGAGTGTACACCAGAACAGTTGGCATTTCAGTCCCTGGGACGACGCGAAGTGATCGGTCGTTTTGACGGTGGGCGCATCACTTCGGACGGTGTCGGACTGCTGCTGCGGGAGGTGGATCATCGCATCGGCCTGCTGGATCGCCTGGCCGAGTGTTTTACCGATTACCGCAACCCCGAGAGCATCGAGCACAGCGTACGGGAGCTGGTGGCACAGCGGGTATATGGTCTGGCGCTGGGCTACGAAGACCTGAACGATCACGATGTATTGTGCCGGGACAGCACCCTGGCCTTGCTGGT
>DRLM01000051.1 GCA_011375345.1 Gammaproteobacteria bacterium | reverse complement strand
CACGCCGCCGGCGGCCTCGATCTCCCGACACACCATTTGCCCCAGATCCTGCAGATGCACATGGCCCGGCACGAACTGGGTGAAGGAATTCGCCACAGCGATAATGGGTTTGTCGAAATCGTCGTTTTTCATACCCGTGGCCCGCCACAACGCGCGGGCGCCCGCCATGTTACGGCCGTGGGTGGTGGTGCGGGAGCGGTACTGGGGCATGGGGGAAACCTCGTGTTTGGGCCTGGGAAAAGTTGGTAGGATAACAAACTCCATGGGGGCGGGCTGCACCCACCCTGCATCAAGCTGTCAACGATTCATTCGGAGCCTCTAGGATGGACACCACTGCCGCTCAACTGGACGCGATCAAGGCCTTTGTGACCACTCCGCTGCCAGACCGCCTGCGCACTGGCGACGTCGAGCGGCGTGTGCTCACGCTGTTTCACTACTGTGCCACCCACGTTCCCGCCTACCGCGATTTCCTGGAGCGGCACAATGTTAGCGCCGACCGCATCCAGACCCTGGCAGACTACCGCACCCTGCCCCTGATGACCAAAGACAACTACATCCGCGCCTACCCCCTGCCGGCGCGTTGCCCCGGCGGGACGCTCACCGCCTGCGACATGATCGCCATGTCCTCCGGCTCCACCGGCACAGCCACGGTGTGGCCACGCACCCCGGCCCATGAACTGGATATTGCCTATCGCTTTGAGCAGGTGCTGCGCGACGGCTTCCAGGGCCATGAACGCCGCACCCTGGCGGTGGTCTGTTTCGCCCTGGGCACCTGGGTGGGCGGGATGTTCACCGCCGCCTGCCTGCGTCATCTGGCGCTCAAGGGCTATCCCCTGACCGTGGCCACACCGGGCAGCAACAAAGACGAAATTTTCCGCGTGGTGCGCGAGCTGGGCCCCCACTTCGAGCAAGTGGTGCTGCTGGGCTATCCGCCGTTTGTAAAAGACGTCATCGACAGCGGCATCGCCGCAGGCCTGGACTGGCCCCGTTACCGGCCCAAGCTGGTCTTTGCCGGGGAGGTGTTCAGCGAAGAGTGGCGCGCCCTGGTGTGCGAACGCATCGGCGCCGCCGATCCGCGCTACGCCACCGCCTCTTTATACGGCACGGCGGACGGCGGCGTGTTGGGCAATGAGACAGCACTCAGCGTGAATATCCGCCGCTTCTTTTCCGAACGTCCCGATGCCGCGCGGGAGGCCTTTGGCGAGTCGCGTCTGCCGACGCTGGTGCAATACGATCCCAGCAGCCGTTATTTTGAATCCGCGGACAACACGCTGGTGGTGAGCGGCGACAATGGCGTGCCCTTGATCCGTTACCACATCGCTGACAAGGGCGGGCTGATTGCATGCCAGGATCTGCTGGAGCGGGTGCGCGGCTATGGCTTCGATCCACTGGCCGGCCTGGACCAAAACAGTGTGCGCGACCTGCCCTTCGCATATATTTTCGGCCGCGCCGATTTTACCGTGTCGTACTTTGGCGCCAACATCTACCCGGAAAACATCAGCGTCGGCCTGGAGCAGAGCGCGGTGCGCAAACAGGTAAGTGGCAAGTTCGTTATGCAAGTGGTGGAAACCGATGATCACAACGAGGCACTGCACATTGTGGTGGAACTGTTGCCAGGTGCAAACGCCAGTGAATCATTGCGCGATACGGTGGCAGCCACCATCCGCGCCCAGCTGCTGCGGCTCAACAGCGAATTCGCCAACTATGTGCCGGCGCAATATCAAATGCCAAGAATCGTACTAAAACCCGCGGGCGATCCCGAGTGGTTTCCAGTGGGAGTGAAACATCGTTATACCCGCAGAACATAATTTGTGAACTGTGCCCAAACGGCGTTGTTCAGGCCCCTTTCCTCTTCCAGGGCGAAGGCGGGGCGAATCTTTTTTTTACGGAGAATGTTACTTTGAACCCCTACATTGTCTTGCTTGGTTTATTTGTAGTCGCCGGAATCGCTGTCACCTTTTGGGGCTGGCGCATCATGGTGAAAGGCCGTGATACCAAAGCCTGGCCCAGCGTTGAAGGCGTGGTGGAAACATTCACGCCCGCTTCGGAATTGGGCACGGAACAAGCACAAGTGCACTTCACCTATCAGGTCAACGGCGAAACCCTCAAGGGCGTTTACCTCTGCCCCAATGAAACGCCGGGGCCGGTGGCCGTTTCGGATTCAGCGAAGAACTATCCCGTGGGTGCCAAAGTGCCCGTATTTTACAATCCGGAAAAAGCAACAGATGCCACCCTGGAACCCGGCGGCAAACGGGACGATTGGTTTGTTTTTGCCGCCGGAATTGTCGCAACGCTGTTCGGCACGCTGTTGCTGCTGTTCGGTACCTGAGCCGGCACATCGCAAACAGGTGCGAGAGCACGAGCATGATTTGGACAATTGTGCTGTTCCTCGCCGCGGCGCTGTGTTTGCTGCTGTTCTGCCGCCACACGCTGGCGTATGCAAAGCGCTGACCCCGGGCAGGAATCGTCCCTCGCTTCGTGTGTGGTGGCGCTCAGCTATTTCGTGCTGGAAAGCTTCGTTGATTTCTTTTTTGTCGCGATGGCCACGGAACCCGGCCGCACGCTGGACATTTACCGCCTGCTTGTCCGCGCCCGCATCATCGGGCTGTTCCTATTAACCCGGCAATCCTAATTGCCGGGTTAATAATACTTTGGCGAACAGGCCTGGGACACGCGGAACAAGGGGAAGCTCACAATATTGAGTCCGCGTCCTGGCAGCTGACCGGCCTGGTGTCCTTGTTGGTGCCTGGGAATGCGGTGGTGGCCTTGAGGTGAGACTGGTATTTCAAAAAATCTCTTTGGGATCAAGCGCCAGATCGGGCCACAGGCGCGATACCACCGGTTCATGTTCGGCAAACACGCCCGAGGGCATCAAAGCGTCTTGTTCCAAAACATACACCTCGATGGTTTCGGTGTCCGGCGCCACCAGCCAATATTCGCGCACACCGTAGCGGGCGTAGACAGCCTTTTTGTAGCGGCGGTCCCACTCTTCCGTGCTGGGGGAAAGAATCTCCACCACCAGGTCCGGCGCGCCTTCAATGGCCGCTTCGGCGACGATGCCGGCCCGTTCTTTGGCAACGAACACGATATCGGGCTGCACTACCTGGCGATCCTTACCTTTTCCCAACACGACATCCACCGGGGCATCGAACACCTCCCCCAGATCATGCTTTTTGACGTGGTTCAAAATGAGGTATTCGAGCTCACGCGAGACGCGCTGGTGTCTGGTGGTAGGAGCGGGAACCATCACGATCTCTCCATCCATGAGTTCGTAGCGCTGGTCCGCGGCGTCACACAGGGAACGGTAATCTTCGTACGTGAAACGGATATTCGGGTCAGGAACGCTCATGGCATGAGCCCTCGTTCAGCGGGGACTTCAGTTTACCCCACACGCCGGAGCGGCGAAACAGACAGACGCCCCGGTTCTGACGTACAATGCCCCGCCCCAACAGCCAGACACAACAGCACGATGAACACCGCCAAGCTGGAGAAAAAGCTGCTTCACTACACCGGCAAAGCCATCGCCGACTACAACATGATCCAGACCGGTGACCGGGTGATGGTGTGTCTGTCCGGTGGCAAGGATTCCTTTACCCTGCTGCATTTGCTGCACCAGCTCAGGCTGCGCAGCGGCAACAAATTCGAACTGTTTTCTTACACCCTGGACCAGGGGCAGCCCGGCTGGCACGACGACGGTCTGCGCGCCTGGCTGGACGAACGGGGCTATTCCTATGAGGTGGTCAGACAAGATACCTACTCGGTAGTGCGGGACAAAATCCCGGCGGGCAAAACCTATTGCTCCCTGTGTTCCCGTCTGCGCCGCGGCACCATTTACACCTACGCCGCCCGCCACGGCTACAGCAAAATCGCCCTGGGCCACCACCGGGACGATTTGATCCAAAGCCTGCTCATGTCCATCTTTTACCAAGGGGAAATTGCCGCCATGCCCCCGAAGCTCCTCACCGACGACCGGCGCCACATCGTCGTCCGTCCCCTGGCCTATTGCCAGGAACAGGACATCGCCGCTTACGCCGAAGCCCAGGGTTTTCCCATTATCCCCTGCAATCTGTGTGGCTCCCAGGACAATCTGGCCCGCCAGCGCATCAAGCGTCTCATCGCCGGTCTGGCGGAAGAAAATCCCAAAATCCCCAGCAACATGCTGCACGCCCTCCAGCGTCTGCAGCCCCATCAACTGATGGACAAACGCCTGTGGAACTTCCAAGAGCTGGAGACACAGCGAAAGACCGTTGTCAGCCAGGCAGCCACCGGCAAGGAGGCCGGCGGCTGAAGCGGCCGCCTCAGCGCGTGCCTTTTGCAGCCTCCACAAACAGGGCCAGCAGCTCGCGAACGATTTTTTTCTGCCTGGGCTGGAGCAGACGGTATTGCACCAGCAGCTTCGCTTCTTCAGGGGCCGGGGTGAGCGCTCCGTCCCCGCGGTATACACCCTCCGGCTCAGCCACACCCACCGCCGGGCGCATGGGCCCCTCCCCATCCTGCAGCCAGGCGCGCCGCACCCCCAGCACCGCAGCCACGTGGGGCATGCGCGAGGCGGTGGGCAACGCCTCCCCCTGCGCCCACTTGCGCACCGCCTGACCCGAAACACCGAACAACTCATGCATGGGGCCGGTTTCACGGCCGGTGAAGCCCAATTCCGCCAGGGCATCGCGAAAACGTGCCGCGAAGGCCGCGCGGGCTTGTTCTTTTTCGCGGGCACTGCTCATTCAAATAGCCTAATTAGAGCACAGCATACTTTCAGTTGTTGACTTTTTAACTTACGGTTAATAAGCTCAAATCATCCCGTAAGCGCCACATCCCGCAACACCTGGGGGGCAGGGAGGGGGAACGGCCAGCACAGACCAGCAGCGCTGGGAAAGGAGGGGAAAAACCCAGGAAGACAAATAGCCGCTCACCCGCGCAGCCTCCCCGTCCCCGTGGAACACGTGGCAGAGGCGGCTGCGCGCACCGACCGGGGACGGCGAAGCCCCGGCATCACCCCGCACTGGGCGCTCCACTTTGTGGAGCGCCCCTTTCCTCGTCTGACAGATGCTGCCCACCGACTTGCAGCCGCACGGTGCAATGGGTATAAACCCCGGGGCTGGGCCCCTGCCCCCCTGACAGCCTGTGGAACGGAGCGAAATCGAGCGAAAAGCAAGTGTGAGGCCAGATTGCTGCGATTCTGAGACGCCAAAAGGCTTTCTGCCGCATAAAAGCCACCGCGGGGTGTAAACCGCCCTTCCGCTGTT
>DRLM01000050.1 GCA_011375345.1 Gammaproteobacteria bacterium | reverse complement strand
TAGCGCCACAAGCCCGCCGCTGACAGGCTGTCCGGCTTCACCGCCACCACGCCAATGAGTTCGGGGGTCACCACGGTGGGCCAGACCAGTTGCGCCAGCCGCGCGCTGCTGACCTGCTCTTCGCTGATGCGGTTGCGGGACACGTCCTGCAGCAGCCAGGCCAGCTCTCCGTAGCGCGCGCGACGGGCCCGAATGACTTCCACCAGGCGCAGATCCTCTGCGAAGCGGTAAATCGTGACGCCGCCCAGCTCCCCCCCCGCCAGCACATCACGCACGTGGACATACTGGCGGCCGTCCCGCGCCCACAGGCCGCCCGTGCCCGTGAGCGCCACCTGCTGGCTGAGGGCCTTGGCGCGCAGGCTGCGGGCGTAGTCCTCCGCAGGCGGCGCCAGGTATTCGCCCAGAGCCGCCGCCAGCACCATAAGCACAAGCCCCACTTTCATCACCGCCCAGACGATGCGCCCGGTGGCCACCCCGGCGGCACGCATTACCGTGAGTTCGTTGTGGCTGGCCAGCACCCCCAGCCCCAGGATGGCGCCCAGCAGGGCCACCATGGGAAAGAGCTGATAGGCCAGGCGCGGCAGGGTCAGCAACACGTATTGGGCGGCTTTAAGAGGGGTGTAGTCGCCGCGGCCGGTCTGGTCCAGCTCCGCCACGAAGGTGCCGAAGGAAAACAGGGCCAACAGTACAAACAACACCGTGAGCATGCTGCCGGCCACGCTCCAGCCAATGTAGCGGTCGAGGATCTTCATGGCGACGCCCCCCGCCGGACGAACGGCCGCCAGCCGCTTTGGCGCGCCATCCACACCCCCACCCACAGCAACAAAGCCCCATGCGCCCACCACAGGCCCAGCGCCACCGGCACGGCACCCTGCTCGATCCAGGTCCGCCCCACGGCCAGGGCGTTGGTGTAGACGGCGTAGGCCAGCACGGCCGCAAACAAGCGGCCGAAGCGTCCCTGCCGGGGGTGGGTGCGGCTTAACGGCACCGCCAGTGCGGCCAGCAACAGCGTGGACAGGGGCATGGCCAGCCGCCAGTGCAACTCGGCCCAGGCGGCCGCGTCCGCCCGCTGCCACAGTGCCCCTGTGGGCAGGGCCGCCAGCTTGCGCGCGCCGGGCACCACCGTCCGCTGTTCCAGCAAAACGCCGTGTTGCCCGAAACGGACGATCTTGTAGCGGGCCTGCCCCGGCTCGCCCTCGTAGCGGTAGCCGTCCTCCAGGATCAGGTAACGGCTGCCATCCTCGGGGTTGACCCACTGCCGGCCGCGCACGGCAGTGAGCACATTCAACACCCCTTCACGGCGGGTCTCAACGAACACGTGGCTGAGTTCCGTGCGCTCGTCATTCATGGCCTCCACGTAAAACACCAGCTTGCCGTCGCGCAGGCTCTGGAAACGGCCGGCGCTGATGCCCTGAATCTCGGCGCTGGCCCGGGCCTCATCCTGGATACGGTAAGTGAGTTCCTCCGCCCAGGGTCCGAAACGCAGGGAAATCCCTCCCACCAGCAGGGCGGGAAGCAAGGCGAAACCCAGCACAATGCGCAGCACCCTGCCCGGTCCGATACCGCAGGCCGCCAGGGCGGTCATCTCGTTATCTTTATAAAAACGCCCCAAAGCCAGGAGCACGGCGAAAAACAGGGCCAGGGGCAATAACATCACCAGATTGCTGAGCGACTTCAAGCCCAGAAACTGCAACAAAGTCCCGGCGGGCAGGCCCTCCGCCGAGGCGGAGGCCAGAAAACGAATGAAGCGGTTGCTGACGTAAATCACATAAAGCACGCCGGCAACAGCCGCCAGCGTCAGCATAATTTCCCTTATCAGATAGCGGGTAATAATCACAGGCAAACGACAACCGATATTGAAACTTAAGGTTTATAGTGGAAAAAGGACAATTGTGAGGTAAACTAATAAAAATATCCCTTTTTCGGCACGGCGCCGAAGGCCTGGGATACGCATTCTGTCATTGCGGCGATGGCGCTGCCGGTACTGGGTTTCGCCAGTTGAATCAGTCACCCCGCTCAGGCAGCATGCCCGATCCATCACTTGCCCCCGGCCCCTCCGCCGCCCTGGCGGAAACAACACAAGAGCCGGGGAGGGGGGCGTCCGCATGGTTATTTTTACCGGGGAGAAAATATGGAATTTACGGTTAAAAGCGGCAATCCTGAAAAACAACGCACCGCCTGCGTGGTGGTCGGCGTGTTCGAGCCCCGGCGCCTCACCCCCCTGGCCGAGCGCCTGGACGAGGTCACCGAGGGCTACATTTCCAACCTCATCCGCCGCGGCGACCTGGAAGGCAAACTGGGCCAGACCCTGTTGCTGCACAATGCCCCCAACACCCTGTGCGACCGCATTTTGCTCGTGGGCTGCGGCCGCGAGCGGGAACTGAACGAAGCCGCCTACCGCCAGATTATCGCCAAAGCGGCCACCACGCTCAATGACATCGGCGCCATGGAGGCGGTGTGCTATCTCACCGAACTCAATATCAAAGGCCGGGACGTGGAGTGGAAAGTCAGCCAGACGGTGCAGGCGGTGGCCGACGCGCTGTACCGCTTCGACCAGCTCAAAAGCAAAAAAGACACAGCCCGCCGCCCTTTGCGCAAGCTCATTTTGAGCGTGCCACGCCGGCGCGAGCTGGCCGCCGGGGAAGAAGCCCTGCGGGTAGGACGCGCCATCGCCGGCGGCGTGCGCCTGGCCAAGGATCTCGGCAATCTGCCCGGCAACCTCTGCACCCCCTCTTACCTGGCCGAGCAGGCCCGCGGCCTGGCGAAAAGTCATAAATCGGTAAAGGTTGAGATCCTGGAGCAGAACGAGATGGAGGAACTGGGCATGGGCGCCCTGCTGTCTGTGGCCAAGGGTTCGCGCCAGCCGCCCAAACTGATCGTGATGCGCTACCAGGGCGGCAAAAAGGACCAACCCCCGGCGGTACTGGTGGGCAAGGGGCTCACCTTCGATGCCGGCGGCATCTCCATCAAGCCCGCCGCCCAGATGGATGAAATGAAATACGACATGTGCGGTGGCGCCGCCGTGCTGGGCACGATAAAAGCAGTGGCGGAGATCGGTATCGGCCTCAATGTCATCGGCCTTGTCCCGGCCAGCGAAAACCTGCCCGACGGGGCCGCCAACAAACCGGGTGATATCGTCACCAGCCTGTCCGGCCAGACCATTGAAATTCTCAACACCGACGCCGAAGGCCGGCTGATACTGTGTGATGCCCTCACCTACGCCGAGCGCTTCGAGCCCGACGTAGTCATCGACATCGCCACCCTCACCGGTGCCTGCGTCATCGCCCTGGGCAAGCACGCCAGCGGCCTGCTCAGCAATCACAGCCCCCTGGCCCATGACCTGCTCAACGCCGGCAAGGCCAGCGGCGACCGGGCCTGGGAGCTGCCGCTGTGGGAAGACTATCAGGAGCAGATCAAAAGTCCCTTCGCCGACATGGCCAACGTGGGCGGCCGGGAGGCGGGCACCATCACCGCCGCCTGCTTTCTGTCGCGCTACACCAAGAAATTCCACTGGGCCCATCTGGACATCGCCGGCACGGCCTGGATCAGCGGCGAAAACAAAAGCGCCACCGGCCGGCCCGTGCCCCTGCTCACCCAGTATTTGCTGGACCGCGCCGCGGAACTCAAAAACACCCGCAAAAGCTGACGTCCTTCCATGACCCAGGTGGATTTTTACGTGCTGGACAGCGGCGCAGCGGCCGCCCGCGAACAGCTTGCCTGCCGTCTGGCGGACAAAGCCTGCCGACGAAACCTGCGGGTCTACATCCACACCGCCACCCGGGAGGACGCCACCCGCATGGATGATTTGCTGTGGACCTTCCGCCCCGGCAGTTTCGTCCCCCACGAGCTGGCCCGCCCCGGTGCAGAACCGGCAGCGCCCGTGCTTATCGGCCACGGCGACGACCCCGGCGACGAACACGGTGTGCTGATCAACCTGGACCAGACTGTGCCTCCCTTTTTCAGCCGCTTCGAACGGGTGGCGGAAGTGGTGGACGGCTCGCCACAAGGCAAGCAAAACGCCCGTGAGCGGTTCCGTTTCTACCGCGACCGGGGGTATGCTTTGTCCACCCATCATGTCTCCGACCCAGGCCCCGATGTCTGAATTCCTGATCCGCGACAATGACGCGCTGCCTCCCGACGGGATTCCCGTGTTGCGGGATGTGGTGGATATCGGCGAGCCGGCGTCCGACGCGCACGACACCGCCACCCACTGGGAGCGCGCCTTCCGCGAACTGGCCGGCCGGCTGCAGGACAAACTGTTGCAGGACTTGGAAGATCAGCTGGACAGCACCCTCGCCGACCGGCTGCACGACGCCGTGACCGAGGCGACCGCCCAAATCGGCGAACAATTGCGCAGCGACCTGGAGCGGCGCATGGGGGAGTTGGTGGAAGAGCTGCTTCAACAGCGCTCTGAGAACCAAACTTAGGAAATGAACACAACCGTGGCTGCGCCTCACCCGGCAGCCGCCCCTTCTTTTTTATCCCTCCTTTGCAAAAAGGGGTGAGGGGGTTCGAAACAACCATTTGCTCGGTCAGCCCCCCCTTTTTCAAAGGGGGAGTCAAAAGCCCATCTACGGTGTATGAATGCACCGTCATGTTCAATGACGACAGGTCACTGAACATGTGGGAGAGCTGCAAATCACGTTTGCGGCTGCCGGCGTTGAACATTGGCGCCAGCCAGTGAAAGCCCGCGGAATACCCGCCATATCGCGAAACGGCGGGCGGATTCCGCGGGCGGCAATAACAGACAATACGCGAACAACCCATACGCACTTCGCATCAACTGTAAAGACAATACCCATACAACAACACGCACCAAGAGCACCATGGACAAAACCTACAACCCTCACGCTATCGAACAACGCTGGTACCGGTTCTGGGAAGACAACGGCCACTTCTCCCCCAGCGGTACCGGTGAGCCCTATTGCATCATGATCCCCCCACCCAATGTCACGGGCAGCCTGCACATGGGCCACGGCTTCAACAACACCATCATGGACGCTCTGGTCCGCTACCACCGCATGTGCGGCCGCAACACCCTGTGGCAGCCGGGCACGGACCACGCGGGCATCGCCACCCAGATGGTGGTGGAACGCCAACTGGCCGCGCAAGGGCAAAGCCGTCACGACCTGGGCCGCGAGGCCTTTATCAAACGGGTGTGGGAATGGAAGCAGGAATCCGGCGGCAACATCACCTGCCAGCTTCGGCGCCTGGGCTCTTCACTCGACTGGTCCCGCGAACGCTTCACCATGGACGAGGGCCTCTCAGAAGCCGTGCGGGAAGTGTTCGTGCGTTTGCACGAAGAAGGCTTGATCTACCGCGGCAAGCGACTGGTGAACTGGGACCCGGTATTGCACACCGCGGTATCCGATCTGGAAGTGGTTTCCGAAGAAGAAAACGGCCACCTGTGGCACTTGCGCTATCCCCTGGCGGACGGCAGCGGTCATCTGGTGGTGGCCACCACCCGGCCCGAAACCATGTTGGGCGACAGCGCTGTGGCCGTGCATCCCGACGACGAGCGCTATCAGCACCTCATCGGCAAAGAAGTCTTGTTGCCACTCAGCGGGCGGCGCATTCCCGTTATTGCCGATGACTATGTGGACCCGGAGTTCGGCACCGGCTGCGTGAAAATCACCCCGGCTCACGATTTCAACGACTACCAGGTGGGGCTGCGCCATGGCCTGCCGCAGATCAACATCTTTACCAAAGATGCCCGCATCAATGAAGCCGCCCCGGAGAAGTACTTTGGCCTGGACCGCTTCGAAGCGCGCAAACGAATTGTGGCCGATCTGCAAGCCTCTGGATTGTTGGAAGAAATCAAAGACCACAAGCTCATGGTCCCCCGCGGCGACCGCAGCGGCGCGGTGATCGAGCCGTTCCTCACCGACCAGTGGTACGTCAAAACCGGACCCCTGGCCGGACCCGCCATTGAGGCGGTGAAAAACGGCACCATTCGTTTCGTGCCGGACAACTGGAAAAACACCTATTTCGAATGGATGCGCAACATCGAAGACTGGTGCATCTCGCGCCAGATCTGGTGGGGCCATCGCATTCCCGCCTGGTACGATGAGGAGGGCAACATCTTTGTCGCCCGCAGCCGCGAAGAGGCCCATGCCCAAGCCCGTGAGAAGCACGGCAAAGACGTGGACCTCTCCCAGGATGAAGACGTGCTGGACACTTGGTTCAGCTCAGCGCTGTGGCCCTTTTCCACCCTGGGCTGGCCGGCGCAAACACCCGAGCTGGACACCTTCTACCCCACCAACGTGCTCGTCACCGGTTTCGACATCATATTTTTCTGGGTGGCGCGCATGGTGATGATGGGCTTGAAATTCATGGGCGATGTCCCCTTCCGCGATGTGTACATCCACGGCTTGGTGCGCGACGCCCACGGCCAGAAAATGTCCAAATCCAAAGGGAATGTGCTGGACCCCATCGACCTCATCGACGGCATCGGTCTGAACGCCTTGGTGGAAAAACGCACCAAGGGCTTGATGCAGCCGCAGATGGCCGAAAAAATTGAAAAAGCCACCCGCGCCGAATTCCCCGACGGCATTCCCGCCTTCGGCACCGATGCCTTGCGTTTCACCTTCGCGGCGCTGGCCTCCACCGGCCGCGACATCAATTTTGACCTGGGCCGCATCGGCGGCTACCGCAACTTTTGCAACAAATTATGGAACGCCTCGCGCTACGTGTTGATGAATACCGAGGGCGAAGATTGCGGACTGAGCGGGAAAATTGAACTCAGCCTGGCTGACCGCTGGATCCGCTCGCGCTTGCAGGTGGTTACGAGAAGCGTGCACGACAGCATGGCGAACTACCGTTTCGACCATGCCACGCAGGCCATTTATGAATTCGTATGGAACGAGTTTTGCGACTGGTATCTGGAATTGTCCAAACCGATCCTCACGGCGAACACCGGGGGAAATGCTCATACCCCCCCCCTTGAAAAAGGGGGGCCGGGAGGGATTTCCGCCGCCCAACAACGCGGCACCCGCCGTACCCTGATAGAAACCCTGGAAGCCGTCCTCCGCCTGGCCCATCCCTTCATGCCCTTCATCACCGAGGAAATCTGGCAACGCGTGGCGCCGCTGGCCGGTTTGACGGGTAAAACCATCATGCGTCAACCCTATCCTGAAGCAAACGATGGCCTCATGGACACCACCGCGGTACACGAAATCGAATGGGTGATGGAGTTTGTTTTGGCGGTGCGCAAAATCCGCGGTGAAATGAACATCCCCCCACGCAAACCACTGCCGGTGCTGTTGCATCACTACAGCGAACAAGACCAGGCGCGGGTGAACGCCAACCGTGCCTACATCACTTTTTTAACCCGGGTGGACAACATCGATTTTTTAAGCGCCGACGCCGCGCCGCCGGAATCCGCCACCGCCCTCATCGGTGAGATGAGACTGCTCATCCCCATGGCCGGGCTGATTGACAAAGACGCGGAACTGGCCCGTTTGCGCAAAGAAATCGCCCGGCTGGAAAAAGATCTGCAACGGGGCGAAGCCAAGCTGGCCAATCCCAATTTCGCCGAAAAAGCGCCCACCCACGTGGTGGCCACGGAGCGGCAGCGGGTGGATGAGATGCGCGGCGCCCTGGAGAAGTTGCAGGCACAGCGGCAGCGGATTGAGAATTTATAGGTACGGCGAAGAGTGCGCATGGTGCGCGCCCTATGCCACAACAGTCGCGTTGATGGCGGCGAGATAGGCCTTTTCCAGATCGGTGCTGTGGTAGGTCGCGCGGCACGCGGCCGGGCTGCCCGAGAACACCACACGGCCACCGTGCAAAATCGCCAGGCGGTCGCACAGGCTGTCCACATCGTGCAGGAGATGGGTGGAGAAAAAAAGGCTTTGGCCCGCCTTCTTGCGCGCCGCCAAGGCCTGCTTTACCAGGGCGCGGGCTTTGGGATCCAAACCGCTCATGGGCTCATCCAGCACCAGCAGCGCTTTGCCGCTCAAAAGACAGGCTGCCAGGCCCAGCTTTTGCGCCATGCCCTTGGAATAGGCCCGCACCGGCTTGTTCAAAGCGCCAGGGGACAAATCCAGCGAGCGCACCACCGCCGCAATCTCCGCATTCCCGGCGCCGCATTCATACATGTCCACCATGGTACGCAAAAAACGCCAACCGTTTAAGTGATGGGGCGGCGTGAACCGTTCGGGAAGAAAAGCCAGGCGCGACCGCGCTTTTGTTTCGCGGCTGTCCACGCCGAACAGTTCAATTCTGCCGCGATCGGCGCGGCTGAGATCGAGCAGGCATTTGATCAGCGTGGTTTTGCCGGCGCCGTTGGCGCCGACCAAGCCGAAACATTCACCCGGCTCGACTTTGAGCGCAACATCATGCAACACCGGCGTCCGGCCGTAATATTTCGTCACATCGCTAACGGTCAGGGCAGCGCTGTCCATTCCCGCCTCTCAACAAACAAACGCGGCGCCATCCGGCGCCGCGCTGTGATGGGTCTCCATCCCTGAGCACGTGCAAGCCCCTCAGAATATATGCACGCCACCGCAGTCGGACTGGGGATTGGCCACCGCAACCTGATAGGTGCTGGCAGCGCCCGCACCAGTCCGGCAGGTGCTGGCATTGGCCGACTGGTCCACCTGGAACTTGCCGGTACGGGGGATACCGTCATCCACCTTGCGGTCGATTTCCGCCAGCACTTCCACAGGAATGCTGCGGCCGGTACGCAATTCATGGCTCGCCCGGTTGGTCCCGTCCGCCGCCGAACCCCAGGAGAACATCAAGGGCCGGCCGAAGGCGTTGGTGGCACAACGGGTGGACGGGCAGTTGTTGATGTTGTTGGCATTGGCCTGGCCGTCGAAATTGCCGGTGATGAAGCCCGCCGCCGCCAGATGCAGCCAGAACAAGCCCCGGTCGTTGTTGGTGTCCACCCTGCCGTTGCCGTCGCCGTTGCCGCCATTGACGCCGACACTGACGCCGGCAATGTTGGTGGACGCCACCGAGTAGTCCCCGGGCAGGGCGCGATAACGATCCTGAAAGGCGAAAAACGCCGCCTTGATGGCGCTGCCCTGATCCACCACATTGCGCACTTTGGCGTTGGTGATCATCTCCTGACCTTTCAGGATGCCGCCCAGCAGGATGCCGATGATCACCAGGACGATGGCGATTTCCACCAGTGTAAAACCGGATTGCTGTTGTTTCATAGCCGCTCTCTCTCTAATTTGATTCAGGCCTAACCGTTCGGGGCCCGTGGTTCGACCATGCCTTGTCGTCTCTCCAAATCCGTCAGGCGCTGCCTGAAAAAACGCAACTCGTGCGCATCGGTGATGCGGCCGCTTTCCAACAAACCTCCGATGAGGAGGCGTGCCGCTTCAAGTTCACCGGCCTCTTCCAGCAAGAAGATGTGCATCTGGCGCGCCCACTGGGGAATGGCATTCCCCTCCGAATTGTCGGCAATTGCGCGGGCATACTTTAACGCCAGAGGCATATCACCCAGGCGGTGCCGGACCAGCACCGCCACATGGGCCAACCAGGGCCAGCGCCGGGCGGGGTCATCCTGAAACTTGCGGTATACGAAATCCGCCATGGCGCGCATTTTCCTGTCGTCAGGCACTTCACCGTAGAGGCGCGCCGCCGCCAGCAGGGGGTACTGGCCGCTGGGATCCAGCGCCAGCGCCACGTCCAGCCAGGCCTCCACCCGGCCATAGTCCAAAGCCGCAAAAGGGATACTCACTCCCGCCTGGTTGTCGAAGGCCTGCAACCACAACATCAGCGCTTTGGACAAGGCCACCGGATCACCCAGGCTCAAGGCCCGCAGCACCGGCGCCGCCGGCGGTGCCGGCAGCTTCTCGGCCCGCGCCGCCGGCGGCGGCTGGGCGGCGTTCCACAGCACTTGCGCGGCCAGGGCCACCGCCAACACCACCT
>DRLM01000049.1 GCA_011375345.1 Gammaproteobacteria bacterium | reverse complement strand
GTATCAATTGCACATTGCCCTGCGTTTTGAGAGCGACCTCAAGGCAACGCTCATCGACATGGACATCCACCCCTGGGTGTTGCAGAAACTGACCGTTCTCAAACAGTGTCTGCCGCAGTGGTTCGAAAAAGCAGTGTTCGGCGCCTGGCTGGCCGGCCTGGTGGTGCGGGAGATGAGCCTGGGGCAGCCGATGATAGACGCGGCACTTATTGCGGGCTGGACCCATGATGTGGGTTTTTTGCGCATCGATCCTGCCGTGCTGTTCAAAAAGGGGCGCCTGGAGCCGGAGGAATGGCGGGTGTTGCAGTCCCACGTCATCACCGGGCAGCGCTTTTTGCTTGCCGTGCCCGATCTGGATCCGCAAGTTCCAAGCGCCGTGCGGGAGCACCATGAACGCTGTGACGGGACCGGTTATCCCGATGGCAGGACCTGCCGGCAACTCGGTTTGCTGGGCAAAGTGATCGGCATGGCGGACAGCGTGCTGGCTATCCGTGTGAACCAGTTCAAAGGCACGGGACGCACCCTGCGTGACGTCCTGCCCTATTTGCAAATGAACGATGTCACCCACTCGCTGGAGGTCTATCGCGCCATGTCCTCCATCTTGAAGAAATCCAATCTCAAGCCCGTGCATATCAATCCCTACGGCGGGATTCGGGCCATGGCTGAGGTGGTTCATCGGCGGTCCACGGCGATTCATGAAGTGCGCAAGCACCTGATCCTTTTCCAGCGGGCGTTGCTGGAGCAGGCGCGGGGCAGCCGGCCATGCAAGGTGGCCAATGTGCTCATGATGTCCATCAACAACGTGCTGACCAAAACGGCGGCGGCGGGTCTGGAGGGCGACGAGACCTTGTCGTGGCTGGCGGGCATCCAGGATGGAGAGGACGATGTATTGCCCGACCTGAATGAGCTGGAACTGGCCGAGAACGAACTGCTCTGGCATATCCAGAGCTTGCTGCGCGCCGCGGACAACTACTTTGACTCAGAGGCCGGAGGTGGCGGAGGTATCGCGAAAATGAAAAATATCGCCGCCGGTGTGCGCGATGCTTTGGCACAGGCCAAAGCCGCCGGCCGAAAATAAAGCGCGGCGCACTGTCGCACGCGGCAGCCATCAGCCGGCAAATCAGACTTTGTAGTAGTCCCGGTACCAGTCCACAAAACGCGCGATGCCCGTTTCGATGGGTGTGGCGGGTTTGAATCCCACATCCCGCATCAGATCATCTATGTCCGCAAAGGTGGCCGGCACATCGCCTTTTTGCAAAGGCAGCATGTTTTTTTGCGCTTTTTTGCCCAGGCAGTTTTCCAGCGTTTCGATGAAATGCATCAGCTCCACCGGTTGGTTGTTGCCGATGTTGTACAAACGGTAGGGGGCGTAACTGGTGGCAGAGTCGGGCCGGTCGCCGTTCCACTCGGGGTTGGGCTCGGGAATCCTGTCCAGGGTGCGGATCACCCCTTCGACGATGTCGTCGATGTAGGTGAAATCCCGCTTGTGTCTGCCGTGGTTGAACACGTCAATGGGCTGGCCGGCCAAAATCGCTTTGGTGAACTTGAACAAAGCCATGTCCGGCCGGCCCCAGGGGCCGTAGACGGTGAAAAAGCGCAGCCCGGTGCAGGGCAGGCCGTAGAGCGAGGCGTAGGTGTGGGCCATCAACTCATTGGCTTTCTTGGTGGCGGCGTAGAGGCTCACCGGGTGATCCACATTGTGGTGCACGGAGAAGGGCATGTTGGTGTTGGCACCGTAGACCGAACTGGTGGAGGCGTACACCAAATGTTTTACGCCGTGGTGGCGGCAGCCTTCGAGGATGTTTAAAAAACCGACGATGTTGGCATCGGCGTATACATGGGGGTTTTCGATGGAGTAACGCACCCCGGCCTGGGCCGCCAGGTTCACCACCCGTTCGGGCTGGTATTCCGCGAACGCGCGGCTGATGCCGTCCCGGTCTTCCAGATCCAGGCGCAGCTCGGTGAAACCGGGGTGGCCGGTCACGCGGGCCAGCCGCGCTTCTTTCAACGTCACGTCGTAGTAGGTGTTGACATTGTCCACGCCGATGACTTCATCGCCGCGCCCGAGCAGGCGCAGGGCGAGATGGTTGCCGATAAAGCCGGCGGTGCCGGTGACGAGTATGCGCACGGGGGCTCCTTTGGGTTATTGGGCCACAGAGTACACAGAGAGGAATTTATTTCCTTTGTCGCCGTCCCCTCAGGGCACGGGGAAATAGAACCCTACGGAGTTCAGGTGTTCTGCCCCACGCTGACCCTTCCCCTGCAAGGGGGAGGGAGCAAAAGCCTTGTCTCCGTGTTCGTTGTGTCCTCCGTGATGAAATGGGTTTACAACCGGTCGTCCACCTGGTCGCGGGGCAGCATGGCTTTCACATCGAACAACACGGCGTGAGGCTTGCCCAGGGCACGGATATTGGCGGCACCCAACGCTTTGAATTCCCGGTGGGCCACGGCCAGGATGATGGCCTCGTAGCGGCCGTTTTCCAGGCTGGGCACGGGTTGGATGCCGTATTCCCGTTCCGCCTCCGCCGGGTTGACCCAGGGGTCGTACACCTCCACCCGGGCGTGGTAGCCCTTGAGTTCGTCGATGATGTCCACCACCCGGGTGTTGCGTAAATCGGGGCAGTTTTCCTTGAAGGTCAGCCCCAGAATCAGCACCTTGGCATCGGCCACGTGCACCCGCCGGCGGGTCATCATTTTCACCACCCGCTCCGCCACGTAGGCGCCCATATTGTCGTTGATACGCCGGCCGGCCAGGATGATTTCCGGGTGATAGCCCAGTTCCTGCGCTTTGTGGGTGAGGTAGTAGGGATCGACCCCGATGCAGTGGCCGCCCACCAGGCCGGGGCGGAAGGGCAGAAAGTTCCATTTGCTGCCGGCGGCTTCCAGCACTTCCAGGGTGTCGATGCCCACGCGGCTGAATATCAGCGCCAGCTCGTTGATCAGGGCAATGTTGACATCGCGCTGGGTGTTTTCGATAACCTTGGCGGCCTCCGCCACCTTGATACTGGAGGCTTTGTGGGTGCCGACGGTGATGACGCGGCGGTACAGGGCGTCCACATAGTCGGCGGCCTCCGGGGTGGAGCCGGAGGTGACTTTGACGATGTTGGTGACCCGGTGTTCCTTGTCGCCGGGGTTGATGCGCTCCGGGCTGTAGCCCACGAAAAAACCCTCGTTGAAGCGCAGGCCCGATTCCTGCTCCAGGATGGGCACGCAGTCTTCTTCCGTGGCGCCGGGGTAGACGGTGGACTCATACACCACCACATCGCCCTGTTTCAGCAGCTTGCCCACCGCGTGGCTGGCGCCGATGAGCGGGCTTAAATCGGGCCGTTTGTGTTCGTCTATGGGGGTGGGCACGGTGACAATGTAGACGTTGCAGTCCGCCAGTTCACCGGGCTGGTCGGTGACCGACAGCCGGGTGGCTTCACGCAGTTCCTCCGGGGTCACTTCCAGGGAGCTGTCCTGCCCGGCTTTGAGTTCTGCAATACGGGCGCTGTTGATGTCCAGCCCGCGGGTGTCGAACTGTCTGCCAAATTCCACCGCCAGCGGCAGGCCCACGTAGCCCAGGCCGATGACGCCTATCCTTGTGTTGTCCAGATCGAACATCAGTTTGTCCTTCAACGGTAGTTATATTTTTTGTCCGCGGGGGGCACCGCCCGCCCCGCGTCAGCGGCCCCGCCCGATGCCGTAGTAGGTGAAGCCGGCTTGTGTCAGCAGCGCCGGGTCGTACAGATTGCGACCATCGACTATAACGGGTGTTTTCAGCGCCTGCTTGACCTGATGGAAATCCGGGCTGCGGAACACATTCCATTCCGTCACCAGCACCAGGGCGTCGGCGCCGGCCAGGGCCTGCTCGGGCGTGTCGCAGTACTGCAGATCGTCACGTTCGCCGTAGATGCGGGCTGCCTCCTCCATGGCCACCGGGTCGTGGGCCTGCACTTTGGCGCCGGCCTCCCACAGCGCTTCCATCAAGGTGCGGCTGGGGGCTTCGCGCATGTCGTCGGTGTTGGGCTTGAAGGCCAGGCCCCACAGGGCAAAGGTCCTGCCGGCCAGCTCGCCGCCGAAATGAGCGTGAATTTTCTCAAAGGGCCGGCGCTTCTGGCGTTCGTTTACGTCTTCCACCGCCGCCAGCAGCCGGGCCGGGTAGTCCACTTCGCGCGCGGTGCGTTCCAGGGCCTT
>DRLM01000048.1 GCA_011375345.1 Gammaproteobacteria bacterium | reverse complement strand
TGGCGCTGAACTCGGCGGCCTGGCCCAGCGCGGGACTGGCCAGGAGTACCGCCAGTACGGAGACCAGCAACTTCATGCTGTAATTCCTCATTGCTTCGCTGTGCCTCATCATCGCGGTTGAGCTGTCGCGGGCGTCACCTGCACCCACCGACAACACACGAAAACCCGTGGAATCGGTGGATGCGGTGACCCGGCGTTTGATTCAGTCCCTCTCTTGGTAAAGTGGGGTCAGGGGGGGCATCTGAAAATCCTCTGCGGTCCCCTTTTTCAAAGGGGGAGGGAACGCGCTGTTCTGGCGGTTCGTTGCGTTTCCCCCATTTCTCTCACCACGGCTTGTCCTCCACCAACAAGACCCGCGTGCCCCGGTCCTGTTCCAAAAAACGTTCCCGCAGAAAGCCGGCGCTGTTGTCGTCCAGCGCCCCCAGCCGCCCGGCGGTCTGGTCGGCGGTGGCCGCGCGCCATTGGGCCAGTGCCGCCGCGGTTTGCGCCGCGTCGGCACCGTCGTCGCTGTGCCGGGGCGTGGGGCCGGCTTGGGGTGTCCCCCGGCCCTGGCGGGTGGTGGCAGCGGTTCCGTCACGCTGGCGGTTGGCGCCGGGGCGCTCTTCGCGGCCGCTTTGCAAAAGGTCGAAGCGTTCCCCCTCTTTCCCCGCGGCGCCGGGTGGGGCCTCTTCGGGCGGGGTGTCCGGGGGCCGTTCCCCGCGGTGGCGGGCGTCGAGAAATTCGTGCACCAGGGCGAGGTTCAAAGCGGCCTGGGATAAATTGGATTCCAGCGCCAGGGCCGCCTGGTAGGCCGCGCTGGCGGCCTCGAAGCGGCCGAGCCGGGCCAGGGCGTTGCCACGATTGTACAGGGCGCGGGCTTTGGCGCCGGGGTCGGTGGCCTGCTCGGCGGCGGCGGTGAAGGCGGAAAGGGCGGCTTCCCATTGTTGCAGGCGGTAGGCGGCGGCGCCCAGGCCCATGGCGGCCCGGTAGCCTTCCAGGGTTTCGTACAAGCGGGCGGCGGTTTCGAAATCGCCCCGTTTGTAGGCCTCCAGGGCCTGTTGCGCGGTCCAGGGGGTGGCCTTTGCCGGGCCCAGGGGCAGGAGGGCGATGCCGGCCACGATCAGCGCCGCCATGCCCGCCGGGCGGCGCCAGCCGCACCACAAAAACAGGACCAGGCTGGCGGCCAGGGGCCAGGGAAACAGGGGCCGGCCGCTGCTGGCGGCGGGCTGATCAAAAACATGGGGTTCGGTGCGGCGGTGCAGCGCGGTGAGCAGTGCCTGCCAGTCGCTGTCGTCGCTGCGGAGGTCGAAGTAGGCGCCCTGGGCAGTGGCGGCCAGTTTTACCAGCCGCTCCCGCTCCAGTCTGGCGTAGATCAGTTCGCCGTCCCCGCCGCGCAGGAAACGCCCGTCCCGCCCGGGCACCGGCCCGCCCGCTGCCGTGCCCACGCCCAGCACCAGCAGGGGGATGTTGGCACGGGCCAGCCGGGTGGCGCCCTGGAAGGCTTCCTCGTCGTGAAAGCCGCCGTCGCTGAGCAACAGCGCCGCCCGGCTGCGGGCGGGGCTGCGGGCCAGCAGTTGCCCGGCCAGTTCCAGCGCCCGGTTCAAATTGGAACCCGGCGCGGTGGTGAGCCCCGGTTCCAGCAGCTCGGTGAAGCGGGCGAAGACCTGCCGGTCCGAGGTCAGCGGCAAAACCGGGTAGGCGTTGGCGGAAAAGGCGATCAGCCCCAGCCGGTCGCCTTCCAGCGCGGCAAGAAAGTCCTTCAGTTCCCGCTGCGCCCGCACCAGCCGGCTGGGAGCCAGGTCGGCCACGGCCATGGAGGGGGAAATGTCCAGGATCACGGCGATGTCCCGCCCCTCGGCCGCGCGGGGGGGCGGGGCACTGTCCCAATAGGGCCCGGCCAGGGCCAGCACCGCCAGGCTCCAGGCCAGCAGGAGCAGCCAGGGCCGGCGCCGGGGGCCGCCGGGGCCGCTGAGCAGGGTGGCCAGCAGATGGGGATCGGCATAGGCCCGCAGGCGGCGGGCGGCGGTGGCGCGGTGGCGTCGCGCTCCGGCCAGCAGCCAGGGCAGGGGCAGGGCCAGCAGGGCCCAGGGGTAGTACCAGTGCAGGGCGGTCCACGCGCCGTTCACGGCAGAACCTCTGCCGTCGCCTGCCGCCGCGCCGCCAGCAAGACCACCAGTCCCGCCAGCAGCGGCAGCCAGTACAGCGGCGCGCGGGTACCGCCGCCCCCTCGCTCCAGCCGGACCTGTTCCAGCTTGTCGATGTCCGTCAGCACCTTGCGCAGGGCGCCGGGCCGGTCGGCGCGATAGTAGCGGCCCCCCGTTTCCGCTGCCAGTTGTTGCAGCAGGGGCTCGTTGAGGGGGATTTCGGTGAGCAGGGGTTTGAGCTTGCCGCGGGGATAGAGGGTTTCCTGGTCGCTGCCGATGCCCACCGGGTAAAGGCGCACCCCTGCCTCCCGCGCCAGGGTGGTGGCGGCTTCGGGGCTGATCTCCCCGGCGGTGTTGCTGCCGTCGGTGAACAGCAACACGCTGCGGGCCGGGGCGGGCCGGTCCCGCAGGCGCGCCACCGCCAGGGCCAGGGCATCCCCCAGGGCGGTGCGTTCCCCAGCCATGCCGGGGCGGACTTGGGTCAGCAGGCTTTGGATCAGGTCCAGGTCGTGGCTCACGGGGCTCAGGGTGAAGGCATCGTCCCCGAACACGATCAGCCCGGCGCGGTCACCCCGGCGCGCGGTGAGCAGCTCGGCGACTACGCTTTTGACCAGGTCCAGACGGCTTACCGGGACGCCGCTTTCGTCGCGAAAATCCTGGCTGCGCATGGAGCCGGAGAGGTCCACCGCCAGCATGAATTCACGCCCGCTGAAACGCTCATCCCAGGGGGCGTGCCACTGGGGCTGGGCCAGGGCCAGCAGCAGCAGGCTGCAACCGGCGGCCCACAGCCAAGTGCTTAAGTGGCGGCGGCGGGGGGGCGCCC
>DRLM01000047.1 GCA_011375345.1 Gammaproteobacteria bacterium | reverse complement strand
TGAAGGCCTATATGTACAACTGTCAGGACCCGGCCAACGCGCATTTCACCCATCTGGAAGACTGGTCTTTTTCCTACCGCCGCATTGACTGGGAGCATGTGGTGGCCGGCACCGCCGGCAGCGACGACTGGCGCGCGCCCAAGGTCTGATGCAAAATGCTGTGCGCCCCGCTTGCGGGCGGGGCGGCGCAGACCCCCATCTCATCACCTGCAACAACAGGCATGTTGCTTTTGAGAATCTGAGGAAGTTGCCATGGCAGACACACTGAACACTCACTTTGACTTTCAGGTGCAGGCTTGGTCTGGGCACAGTTTTACTGTCCTTGGCTTCCAAGGTGAAGAAGGGCTTTCGCAAAGTTACCGTTTCGAAGGGCAACTGTTGTCGGCAGATCCCCAGCTTGACCTGGAGGACTTGCTGTACCAGCCGGCCAGGCTGGGCCTGGAATGTCACCACAACCGCCGTGTCTTTCACGGTGTCATCGTGGAAGCGGAGCAGGGTGAAGAGCAGCGGCGCGGTTATTTTGTCTACCGCGTAGTACTGGCCCCGCGCCTGGCCTTGCTGGCCCACAGTACCCGCAATCAGATTTATCAGAAGATGAACGTGCCGGACATCGTGCTGGCCTGTCTGCTGGGTGAACCCGACGGTGATGCGGCCGGTGTGGGCTTGCAAAGCGACGATGTGCTGATCGAATTGCAGCGGGATTATCCGGTTCGCGACTATGTGGTGCAATACCGCGAAAGCGATCTTAATTTTATTTCCCGGCTGCTGGAACACGAGGGCATTTATTATTTTTTCCAGCAACAGGAAGAACGGGAACGTCTGGTAATCACAGATTACCCCGAGCGCCTGCCCCAGTGGGCTGACCATAACACGCTGCCCTACGTTCCCGCTGCCGGCGCCGTCGAAGTGGATGCCGCTTCGGTGCAACGTTTTCGCTGCCGGCAAAAACCGGCGCCGAAAAAACTGATAGTGAAAGATTACAACAATCAGATGCCCCACATTCCCATGCAGGCCGAGGTGGGGGTGGATCCCGCAGGCGTGGGGCTGGTCATGGAATACGGCGATCATTTCAAAACACCCGAGGAGGGCCGGCGCCTGGCCCGGGTTCGGGCCGAAGAGCGGCTGGCGGGCCGCAAAGTGTTTCACGGTGAGAGTGACTGCGTGGGGCTGGGCGGCGGTTGCCGTTTTGTGTTGGATGAACATTATCGACACGACTTTAATGTGGAATACATCGTCACCCATGTCCGTCACCGCGGCAGTTGCGGCGAGGGCGGCAGGGAACAATTCGGCTACGGCAACAGCTTTTCCTGCATTACCGCCGCCACCCCCTACCGCCCCCCCCGCCGCGCCGTCAAGCCCCGGCTCTACGGCGCCATGAATGCCTTTGTGGATGGCCGGGGCAGCGGCGAGCGGGCGCAGATCGACAACCAGGGCCGGTATAAAGTGGTCATGCCCTTTGACCTCAGCGGTGCGGGGGAGGGGGAAGCCTCCCGCTACATCCGCATGGCCCAACCCTACGGCGGCGCCCGCCAGGGTATGCATTTCCCCTTGCCGAAAGGGACGGAGGTGTTGTGGACCTGCATTGATGGTGATCCCGACCGGCCCATTATCACCGGCGCCGTGCCCAACCCGCGCAATCAAAGCGTGGTGACCGCGCAAAACAGCACCAAAAACATCATCAAAACCGCCAGCGGCGCCCAACTCGAATTCAGCGACGGCCCGTCTTCCGGCAGTGATGCCGGTGGCGGCGCCGGCCCCGGGCAGATGCAGCAGAGCCCGGCCGGTGCCGCTGTCCAGTATGGTGTGGGCGGACAGGTGGGTCGCTACACCGTGCTGCTGCCCCGGCAGCAATATCAAAGCCTCAGCACGGTCAGCGAAAGCGATCCTGCCGGTAACAGCGATGTCTGGGTCAAGCTGTCGGTGCCCAATTATTGCAATGGCCGGTCCAGCTATGTGCGTTATGGCCGCAGCGACGGCACCGTGGAAGTGGTCAGCGGCAACAAGCTGCGCAGCAATCCCGCCACCGGTGCCACCCTCTCGTCCGCGGTGCCGTTGGAGATGAACAACACCAGCGCCGAGCTGGACGGTGTGATGGATTACACTGACGGCAACCGCACGGAAATCACCCAGGGCGATAGGGAAATCATCATCGGCGGCCAAAGCCGCATCACTATCGGCCAGGGCAATGTGGGTGTGTGGGATGCCGGTACCGCGCATATGAACACCATGTTCAAGGTGGGTGAGTCGCTGTGGGGCAGCCCGGTGTGGCGCAATGTGGTGATCGAAAACACCTCTTCCACCTCCTTGCAATATGGTGATACAGAGAGTTTTTTTGCCGGGCTGAGCTTCGCCGGCCAGTTGGGGCTGGCCACCGATATCAGCATCGGTGGTTCATTGAATATCGGGCTGGCATCCAATGTCGATTTCGGCTGGAGCACCGATGTGGACATTAACTTCGGGCCCAATATCGACTGTGCGCCGGAAAGCCAGAACACCCTGGATGCGAACAACCACGATATCATCGCCAACGATACCATCCAGATCCGCATCAAGGGGGTACCGGAACAGGCGGCGGAGCGGACCTGGAAGAGCGTGGCCAAGGCCGCCGCCAAGGTGGTGGGCGGCGGTCTGGCGGTGGTGCTGCCGGGCGCCGCCACCGCCGGCGGCCATTACGCCCTTACCGGCAATCCGGGTGACGCCAGCAAAACCGACGCCCCAGCCTCCTCCTGGGCCAGCACCATCGGTTTTCCTGCTGCGGTGACCGCCTGGGCGGCGGCCACAGCCTACGGCATCTACAAAAACAAGACGGTGGACAAGTTCGAAAACGTGGCACCGTCCAAGGTCAACCTGGAAAAGAACAAAGTGGAAATCGCCGTGGGCCAACCCACGGTCAGCACGCCCACTGCGGCCAAGCTGGAAGTCACCGACAAATCCATCAAGTTGAGTTGCGGTGGCCCCACCGGCTCCAGCATCGAGATGACCCCGCAGTTCATCAAGCTGAAAATCGGTCAAAGCGAAATTCTGCTCAATGCCGCGATGGCCAAGGTGGTGGGCAATACTGCGCAGCTCTTCGGCAAGACGTCCGCCAATGTCACCTGTACGGCAGGGGTGAAAATCAAAGGCTTGGGTGTGCAAAACATATAATGCCGCCCGGTCTGTCGATCAAAACGCCCATGAAACTGATCAACGACACACCCTTCGCTGTGGCCTGGTTGCCGGGCAAGGTGCACTATCCCCGCGATACCCTCACGGTGATGGTCAAGGGCGCTTTTCGTCTGCAAGCCGGTGGTGTGGCCGTTTTGGACGAAGACGAGCCGGCGCAGTTCTCCGGCGATCTTTACTATGGTGAGGATGCCTCCAGCGGCTGCCGTTACGACAGCGATTTTGCCTATTTCAAACCGCGGGCCGATCTGATCCTGGTGGGAACCTGCCATGCGCCCCGGGGACAGGCCGTGCCTGCCTGCGAAGTGGTTTTCGGCGTTGGATCGTGGCGCAAAAGCTTGTGGGTGGTGGGCGAGCGGCAGTGGAACAAGCGCCTGCTCGGCGAGCGCATGTCCGAACCGCAGCCCTTTGTTTCCCTGCCGCTGCGCTACGATTACAGCTACGGTGGCGCGGGCTTTGCGGCCAACCCCTTAGGAAAGGGTTACCGCCCGGTGACTGATGCTGGGGGCGATAAGGTGCATTACCTGCCCAATATCGAACATCCCCGGCACCGCATCCGGTCCGCCAAAGACCAGTTGGCCCCCGCCGGCTTCGGGCCGCTGGACAGAACCTGGCTTGAGCGTCGCAGCCGCATGGGCAGCTATGACGAGACGTGGCGCAAAACGCGCTGGCCCTGGTTCCCCGCGGACTTCGACTGGCGCGCCCAGAACGCCGCCCCCTCGGACCAGCAACTGGAGGGGTATTTGCGCGGCGATGAAAGTCTGTTGTTCGAAAACATGCATCCTGAGCACGCCCGCTACCGCAGCCGGCTGCCGGGCCTGCGGGTGCGCGGTTTTGTGGAAGAAGGAGAGGGCGCAGCCGGTCACACCAGGGAAGTGCCGTTGGTGTTGGATACCCTCTGGGTAGACCTGGATGCGGAGCGTTTGGTGTTGCTGTGGCGTGGCGTCATACCGGTCTCGTCGCCCAAGTATCCCGAACTGAACCAGTTACTGGTGGTGCACGAGCCCGTGCATCAGGCTGCGCCAGACGCCGGACACTACGCGCCGAAGTTTGAGCAGGACGCGGAGGAGGCGGAGGTGCCTCCCGCTGATACTGTGCCACCGGCGGTCCCCTCGGCACCCGAGCCCGATCCCGTGGCCATCAATGCCGCCGTCGCGGGAGAAGTGGCGGCCGCCCTGGACGGCTTGAAACAAACCCATCCCGGCCACGCGGCCACTCTCGATGCCGTCAAAACGGTGATGCAAAGCAGCGATCCGGCTGCCGCCGCGGAGGCATTCTTCACCGCTCTGGGGGTCGATCCCGCCGCGGCAGAGGCGGGGCAGAGCGAGGCCGCGGCACGGGCCAAAGCCATCCTGGCACAACAGGGTTTCGATATCAGCGCTCTGGACGAGGTCCTGGCGGATGCGCCTGAAGGTGGTGACGCCCCTGCCGATAGTGGTCCAGCGGCCGCAAAGGCAGGGGAGGCAGCCGCTGTTCCAGGTGCCGATCTGAGCGGGTTTCAGGGCGCCGGCCGGGACTGGCGTGGCGCTGATCTGCGGCAGGCCATTTTGACTGAAGCCCAATTGCAGAATGCTTTGCTGCAAAACGCCGACCTTCGGGGCGCGGTGTTGAGCCAGGCCGATCTTTCCCACGCTGATCTGAGCGGTGCCTGCCTCGATGACGCAGACTTGAGCGGCGCCAATCTGACGGGCGCGCAGCTGCGTGGCGCGTCGATGAAAAACGTGCTGGCCGACGGCGCATGCCTCAACAAAGCGGACCTTAGCGGAGTGCAGGCCGCCGGCGCCCAGTTCACCCATGCCCATCTGGAAGAGGCGCGCTTCCACGACGCAGTGCTGACGGAGGCGGACTTTGACGCCAGCGTGTTGCACCGGGCGGTATTCACCGCGGCGGTGTTGGTCAAGGCTTCCCTGGGCACGGCTGCGGGCGACGAGGTGCAGGCCAGTGGCGCTGAGCTTACCGAATTGCGGGCTGGCGACGGTTGCCGTCTCCCCCGTGCTGTGTTCACCGGAGTGCGTGGCGACGCCTCTCTGTGGACCGGTGCGCATCTGGCCGGTGCTTCTTTTCAATATGCCGACCTGGTGCGCGCGGACTTCTCCGGCGCTTGCCTGCATGGGGCCAGGCTGGACGCCGCAGAATTGCGCCACGGCGATTTGAGCGGGGCCGACCTCAGTGGCGCCAGCCTGCGGCAGGCCAATCTGTTTCAGGCCGATCTGCAGGAGGCGCAGCTGGTCCAGACCGATCTCAGCGGCAGCAATTGTTTTCAGGCCGAGTTCTGGAACGCCCGCCTCGACCAGACCTGTCTGACCGGTACCAATATTCAAATGACCAAACTGGTGGGCTGAAATGTTGGCCGAACAACAGCGACAACTGCTGGAGTGCTTGCAAAAGGGCGAGACGCCTGCGGCGCCCGCTTTGCTCAAGCTGGATCTGTCCGGGCAGACGCTGAGGAACATTCCACTAAGCGGCAAAGTGTTTCACCAGGTCAAGTTTAACGGTGCACGTCTGCCTAATGCGGCGTTCGATCAATGCATTTTCATTGACTGCGATTTCAGCGGCGCGGATTTCAGCGGGGCCAGTTTCAAAGACTCCTGTGTGGTGTACTTGCCTGACGCTGAACTGAGCCAGGAAGAGATCGACGAGGCACTGGAACAGTTTGAGCTGTCCGCCAATATCGTCGGCTTGTTGCGTGAGGTGCCAAAACAGCAACAAAACGCCCGCACCCCCGCCCCCAGCGTGTGCCTGTGCGGTGCCGATCTCAGCGGCGCCTTGTGGTCCGGTCTGGATATGACCGGCGCTGATCTTCGCGGGGCGGTGCTCGATGAGGCCATCATCAGCGACACGCTGTTGTCACAAGTCCAATTGAGCGGGGCGACGCTGCGCAACACACGTGTGGAAAACTGCGACCTCAGCAGGGCGGATTTCAAAGGCGCCCTGTTGCACGGTACGCATTTTCGCCGGGTGAATCCCGTTGATCCGGATCTCTCCGGCGCTGATTGCCGGGCTTTGCACGTGGAGCGCTTCGACGGCCGGGCCCGGGCGGCGCTGGGCATGGATTTCAGTGGCGGTGGCTTGCGAGACTGTTCCCTGGACAGCGTTGACCTGCGCGCTTCACGTTTCGCCGGCTGCGATTTGCAGCGGGCGCGACTGGCCGGGGCAAGGTTGACGGGCGTGGTCTTGGCCGGCGCTGATCTGACCGGCGGCGATCTCAGCCACGCTGATTTGCGCGGCGCTGATTTCAGCGCGGCGCAGTTGGGCGAATCGACGCTGCGGCAGGTGCAAGCCGGTGGCGCCCGTTTCGACCAGGCTGATCTCAGGGGTGCCACGCTGAGCGGTGGCCAGTTCAGCAAAGGGCGTTTCAGCGCGGCGCTCATGGCCGGCGCCGATTTGACGGGCGGGGTGTTGTACCGGGCCCAATGCCAGGGTGCCAGCCTGAGCCACGCCCTGCTCAGCGAGGCGGATTTGCGTGGTGCGGACTTGTGCGGCTGCGATCTGGCCCACGCCGATTTGAGCGGCGCCGATTTGCGCCACGCCGTCTTGAAAGACGCCGACTTGTCCCGGGCGATTTTGGTCAACGCCAATTTGGACCATGCCGTGCTCGACGGCGCGGCCTTGGATGGGGCCGACCTCAGCGGGGCCCGCCTGACCCAGGTTGATTTGAGCGGCGCCAGTATGGTGGGGGCCAAACTGGGTCAGGCCGACTTGCGCGGCAGCGTTTGCACGGGGGCCGATTTCAAAGACGCCGATCTGGTCGGCGTGCGCTTGTCGGGCAGTGTCTTGGCCCAGTGCAGTTTCGTTGGCGCCGATTTAAGCGGACAGGATTTGGCGGCCTGCGATTGCAGCGACGCAGATTTCAGCCAGGCCGGGCTGGCTGACAGTCACTGGGACCAGGCCTGCATCAGACAGGCAGATTTTCAAGGGGCCGACATGAGTGCGTGCAGCATGGTGGCTGTGGATGGCGTTGCGGCAAAGTTTGGTGGGGCAAAGCTGGATGGCGCGCACCTGGCCGGCAGTGATTTGCGCACGGCGTATTTTGGCGGCGCCTCCTTGCGCGGCAGCCGCTTGGATGAGGCCCGGCTCGAACAGGCCTTGCTGGAGGATGCCCAGTGCAGCGGCGCCAGCTTCCGGGGGGCAAAGCTGGACTATGCTGATTTTGCCCGCGCCGACCTCAGCGGGGCCGACCTCAGCGGGGCACATTTGCTGGGAACGCGGCTGCATCGCACCCAGGTTCAGGGGGTGAACTGGTCCGGGGCCCGGCGCCAGGCCCTGCGAAAAACCGATCCGGTTCTGGCCGCGGCGGAACAATGGCGGGCGCCCCGGCCGCGTAAAATGTGAAGATTGCAAGGAGATAATCATGGCGGTGACTGCGCTTTTCAAAACGTCATCCGGGCACGGGCGGGAGAAATCCCTGACCAGCAGCAGCGGGGCCCGTGCAGAGATCGTAGAGCAAGACGGGGTGGAGATCCTGCAGGTTCGCGACACCCGGCAACGTGTGGTGTTCCGTTTCGATCCCCAAACCGGGCAGGGTGAATTGTGCGTGCCCAAAGGTGATCTGAATCTCCACGCCCCGGAGGGGAACATCAATTTGCTGGCAGGCAAAGGGGTACAGTGTCGGGCGGCGGAAGAAATTGTCGTGCAAAGCAATGTGGCGGTCCGGCTCTCAGCCCGGGAGCCAGGCGGGGACGGTGCCACCACGCTGAAGCTGGGCCCCAATGGGCTGTTGCAGCTTGCTGCCAGAAAGATGGAGGCGACGGTGGAGACACTGGTGGAACGGGCGCGCAACAGTTACCGCTACGTGGAGCAACTGAGTCAGGTGCATGCCGGCCGCATGCGCAAGTGGGTGAAAGGGGCTTATCACCAGCAGTCCGGACAGGCCACCATAAAAGCAGAGGACAAAGTGAAAATTCGCGCCCGGCGTATTCACTTGGGTTGACACCGCCACTCACCTGATACCAAGACGGAGCAAAACCATGTTTCCAATGAGCACCATGATGGGGGGAACGGCCCTCGCCACCGTTCCCGATGTGTGCAAAGTCCCCGCGCCGCCGGCGCCGCCGATACCGACGCCGTTTCCCAACATCGCCCAGCTCAATCAGACCCTGCCACCCACGGCATCAAAAACGGTCAAAGTCTTGAACCAGGCGGTGGTTCTGAAGAACTCCCAAATCAGCATGAGCAGTGGAGACGAAGCAGGCACCCTGGGCGGGGTGACCTCCAGCATGATCAAAGGCCCGGTGAAATTCTCAACGGCCAGTGCCTTGGTGAAAATCGAGGGACAGGCCGCGGTGTATCTCACCTGTCAGACACAGCACAATGGCAGCAATGCCAACACCATCGGCGTCCATGCAGCGCCGTCGCAAACCGTGGTGTTGATCTCCGGTTGAACCTCAGGCGTGGTGCGCGGTATTTCGCGCACAGGCTCAAGACGCTGCGCGAAGCGCTGCGCAGTCGCACTTTCCCAATGCGTTTGCCAGCCCGGAAATTTCCTGACAGCAGCAGATAAAGTTCAACGTATTCAATCTATTATGAAACAAGCCCAGATCTGGCACGGTTCCTGTAGCGGTTTGAGCAACTGTCTGCCGCACGGTGTGCGTGGCAGGCGGAGCCGACAGGGGATTACCAGCTACAGGAGAACAGACCATGCCTACTCCAGCTTACATGACCATTGAAGGGGCCAACCAGGGCCT
>DRLM01000046.1 GCA_011375345.1 Gammaproteobacteria bacterium | reverse complement strand
AGGCCCTGGTTGGCCCCTTCAATGGTCATGTAAGCTGGAGTAGGCATGGTCTGTTCTCCTGTAGCTGGTAATCCCCTGTCGGCTCCGCCTGCCACGCACACCGTGCGGCAGACAGTTGCTCAAACCGCTACAGGAACCGTGCCAGGTCTGGCTGGCAAGAATAAAGTGATGTTTTTTCTTGATATTCCTTTGGGATAAGTGAAAACGCAGGGGCCACCCAGGAAAAAGTGCGCAGCTCACCGCACAAACCACCGGTCTGAATGCGCGGGGACCGGCACATTCCGGACTGAGTGCCAAAGTGGCGTTATAGCCCTTGTTGACAGTATGCGGAAGGAATCCCCGACAGCGGGGGTTGGAAAAAAGAACTTCGCTTTCCCCGTCGTGCCTTTACCGTGCACGGCGCGGACTGTCACAGCGGCCGCTTGAGTTCGTAGCGCTGCATTTTCTCGATCAGCGTGCGGCGGCCGATCTGCAGCGCTTCTGCCGTCTGGGTCTGGTTCCAGCCATGACTCTCCAGGGCTTCGCGCAAAATCCGCCTCTCGAAGGCCTGCAGGTGTTCTTTCAGGCTGCCCTTTTGCAGAGCATGAGCGGGCGCAGCATCCGCGCCAGCGCTGGCAGTCCCCTGCATAGTGGCGGGAAAATGCTCCGGCACCAGGCTGCCACCGTCTTCGCACAACAATACGGCTCGCTCGATGATATTGCGCAGCTCCCGGATGTTTCCGGGATAGTCGTACTGAATCATAACGTCGAAGGCCTTGGGCGAAACGCTGCTGATCTTCTTGCCGTAGTGCTGACTGAAGTGAGCGACGAAGTAGTGCACCAGGGCAGGCAGATCGTCCCGCCGCTCTCTCAAAGGCGGCAGCTCCAGTGGAAACACGGCGAGGCGGTAGTAGAGGTCTTCGCGAAAACCACCTGCCTGCACTTTTTCCTCAAGGTTGCAATGGGTCGCGGCGACAATCCGCACATTGACGCGCCTGCTCTGCAAGGCGCCCAAAGGCCGCACTTCTTTTTCCTGCAGTACCCGCAGGATCTTGGCTTGCAGGCCGATGGGCATATCGCCTATTTCATCCAGAAACAAGGTGCCGCCGTCGGCTTGCTCGATGAGCCCTTTTTTGTCGGTGACGGCCCCTGAAAAGGCCCCTTTCTTGTAGCCGAACAATTCGCTTTCCAGAAGATTTTCCGGCAGGGCGGCGCAGTTTTGAATGACGAGTTCCTTGCTGCTGCGCGGGCTGTTGTGGTGGATGGCACGGGCGATGAGTTCCTTGCCCGTGCCGGTCTCGCCGCGCAGCAGCACCGTGGCATCGGAGTGCAATACTTTTTTCAGCAAAGAGAATACCTGCTGCATGCGTGCCCCATGGCCCACGATCTGGGAGAAATCGTAGCGGGTCTGGATTTTGTGCCGCAACCGTTCGTTTTCCTCCACCAGTTCCCGGTTGCTGTGATCCAGCGCTTCGATCAGCCTTTGATTCTGCTCGATGAGCTGGGCCGTCTCCAGAGCGACAGCGGCCTGGGTGGCGAAAGCGCTGACCAGTTCATGCAAACTGGAGGGGAAAGGCACGCCCTGATGCTGGATGCCGTCTTGGCGATTGATGAGCTGCAACACACCGATGGTCACCGCGTCGTGACTGCGCAGCGGCACACTCAGCAAGGAGCGGGTGTGATAGCCCTGGGCACGATCGAAATCGTACAAGGCAGCAAAATCAAACCCCGTATAAGCGTAAATGTCGTTCAGGTTGACCAATTTGCCCGAGAAGGCGCAATAGGCCTCCACCCGCTGGGTGTTGGGTTTGTCATTCAAAAACAGATTGACGGCGGGAAAAGCCTCGGGCCTGACAGCCAGCGTGTCACATTCGAACACTTCCACATGCAAATGACGTTTGGTGCTGTCCAAGACATAAAGCAGCCCCGCTTCGGCCTGGGTGATGCGGCGCGCGGCAGTCACCACCATGGAGAGCAGGCGGTGCAGATCCCGCTCGGTGTTCAGGGAATTGGTGATGCGCGTAAACTCCTCCAGCGCGACCACCGGGTCGTGGGAGACACTCACATTCAGACTCCCGCCCCCGCGGTTTTGAATTCAAAGCTGAAATCCCCGCTCTTTCCGATGTCCAAATGCAGCGCAGTGGGCATGGCTTCGTCCTGCATGCGGTGCAGAACCTCGGTAGCGATACGCGGCAGCAGGGTACGGTTGATGATGTGGTCCACGTTGCGTGCCCCGCTTTCCACTTCCGTGCAGCGCTTGGCGATTTGCGTCACCACTTCCGGCGCGTAGCTGAAATCCATTTTTTGCGCAACGCGCAGGCGCTGGCCCAGGCGCTCAAGCTTGAGGCCCACAATATCGTGCAGCGCTTCGCCGACTATGGGATAAAATGGCACGATCTCCATCCGGGCCAGCAGCGCCGGTTTGAAGTGACGGGCGAGTACCGGGCGGATGGCCGCTATCAGCTCGGCGGGATCGGGTTTGTTGTCGCCACCGGCCATTTCGGTAATGATATCGGAGGCAAGGTTGCTGGTCAGAAACACGACGGTGTTTTTGAAGTCGATGTTGCGTCCTTCGCCGTCCGACAACGTGCCCTTGTCGAATACCTGATAAAACAGGTTCATCACTTCAAGATCGGCTTTTTCCACTTCATCCAGCAACACCACGGAATAGGGCCGCTGGCGCACGCCTTCTGTGAGCACGCCGCCTTCGCCGTAACCGACATACCCCGGCGGCGAACCCACCAGGCGGGACAAAGTGTGTTTCTCCTGAAACTCCGACATATTGATGGTCACCATGAAACGCTCGCCGCCAAACAACAAATCGGCCACGCCGGTAGCGGTTTCTGTTTTGCCCACACCGCTTGGACCCACAAACAAGAACACGCCCATGGGCGTGTTGGGGTTGTTGAGCCCGGCCTTGGCGGCGCGCAAGCCCTGGTGGATGGCGTCTATGGCATGATCCTGCCCCTTGATGCGTTCCTTGAGCACCTCACCAAAGCGTAAAATGGAGTCGGCTTCGTCGCGTACCATTTTGCCCAGGGGAATGCCGGTCCAGTCGGCGATGACCGCCCCCACCACTTCGGGGCCGACTTCGTAGTGGATGAGCGGCTCATCACCTTGCACGGCGGCCAGGGCTGTTTTGGCGGCATCCAGCGCGGCGTGCAGCGCTGCGGTATCACCCTCGCCCGATTCCTTGGCCTGGGCCAGCTGCCGGCGCAGGCCCACCACCTGGGCCACCGCCTCTTTTTCTTTTTCCCAGCGGCTCTGGAGTTCTTTGAGAGTGGTGCGCTCTGTGCTGATCAGAGTCCGGAGTTCCTGCGCCGCCTCCACGTCCGACGTGACCCCGGTTTCCAAATCCCGCTCCACCGCCGCCAGCTCCCGTTCCAGCATCTGAATGCGGCGCTCCTTGTCGTCAATGAGCGGCGGTTTGGCGCTGAGGCTGATACGCACCCGGGCGCAGGCCGTGTCCAACACGTCCACGGCTTTGTCGGGCAGTTGCCGGCCGGAGATGTAACGGGCAGAATAGCGCGCCGCCGCATCGACGGCGTCATCGCGCACATACACCCCATGCGCTGCCTCGTAGCTGTCGCGCAGGCCGCGCAAAATGGTGACGGCATCGTCGGGACTGGGCTCGTCCAGCTTTACCAGCTGAAAACGGCGGGCCAGGGCGGGATCTTTCTCGAAATATTTCTTGTACTCCGACCAGGTGGTGGCGGCAACCGTGCGCAACTCCCCCCGCGCCAAGGCGGGCTTGAGTAAATTTGCCGCGTCGTTCTGGCCGGCCTGGCCGCCGGCACCGATCAGGGTATGGGCCTCATCGATAAACAGAATGATGGGCTTGGGACTGGCTTTGACCTCATCAATCACCGACTTCAGGCGGTTTTCAAATTCCCCCTTCACACTGGCACCCGCCTGCAGCAGCCCGAGATCCAGGCCCAGAAGTTCGACATCACTCAATATGTCAGGCACATCGCCTTCCACGATTTTCAAAGCCAGGCCTTCCACCACCGCTGTTTTTCCCACCCCTGCCTCGCCCACGGCGATGGGGTTGTTTTTCCGGCGCCGGGCCAGTATGTCCACCATCTGGCGGATTTCGCGGTCGCGGGAAAACACCGGGTCGATTTCGCCGTTGCGGGCCCGCGCCGTGAAGTTGATGGTGAAACGCCCCAACGCGGTATCGCTGGACCCCATCTCCGGCCCCAGGCCCAGCACCTCCGCATCCGGCAACTCCGGCTCTTCAGTGGAACCGGCGGTGATGTCGTTGAACTGACGCCGCAGCTCATCCACCGGAATGGCCCGCAACAGATCAACATAGGCTTCATGGCTGAAGCGGCTGAGCGTGCTGAGCATGCTCACCAGCAAGACACCGGAGCGGATTTTGGACAAGCGGTGCTCGATGGACCCCACCATCCATGCCGCCTGCACCCATTCGATGAGCTGCGGCGAAAACACCGGCTTGCCGCTATTGCCCGTGCGCGCTTCTTCAATCACCGCCTGCAGGACTTTCCCCAGACGGGCGGGCTCGATCTCATAATGCCGCAGTATGATCTGCACATCAGCATTGGCATCATCCATCAGTTTGTACATCAGATGAGATGGCGCCACTTCGTAGTTGCCCCGGGACATGCACATGCCAGCGGCGCTTTCCAGCGCGCGCAAACAATAGGGATTGAGGTGGGACAACAGTGCCTTCAAATCAACATCAATCATCGAAAATCCCCTTATGTTGGCTTCTCACTCAGTGCAACGGCGCGGCCCGGGTTCAAAGACCGGCCAGTTCTGTCTATGACAATACCACCTCGCACAGTTGTTCCGGGGGCCGGCCCAGCCAGGCGCTCCATCCGAGGCGGCCGGGGTTGTCCGGCCTCAGTTGCAGGCGCGGTATCTCAGCCGCCTGCAAGGTGAGCGCCACATCAAAGTCCAGACTGCCGGACAACACAAAATGCAACAGGTCGCGCACGGCCCGGTGGTGCACCGCGCCGGGCAAATGAGCGGTGAATTCACGGTAGCCAAGGGATTCGATCCGGATGCGGAATTTCCCATTCAAATCCGGCACCCCCCGGGCGTCACCGCCCAGATAGGTATCGCTGCCCAGCGTGCTGTTGCGCCGGCCCAGGTGACAGCGTTGCACTTCGGGCACTTTCACCCGTCGCGGCACACATTGCTCGATGCGAATCTTTTGCCCGGGGAAATAGTGGCACAGCAAGGCTTCCAGCACCGCCGCGGAACGGCAGCCCATGCTGAGCACCCCCAAAAACGACAGCAGCCGGTTCCAGTCCAGGTTCAAGGCTTCCCGCTGGGGGGGGGCTTCCACGCCCAGCAGGGCATAGAGGACGCGCGAGAACACCCTGTCGTTCTCCCGCGTATACTGCACGTCGTAGCGGTACTTCTCCCAGCAGCGGTACAGCAGGCTTGTCAGCCGGTGATTGAACAGATCGAGAAAGTCGCGGCGGCCCCCATTGTTGTCTTCGTCTTCCTGGA
Source organism: Gammaproteobacteria bacterium (assembly GCA_011375345.1). NCBI lineage: Bacteria > Pseudomonadati > Pseudomonadota > Gammaproteobacteria > Gammaproteobacteria bacterium. Next base: position 8,706 of record DRLM01000046.1, on the reverse strand, counting down.
TCAGCGTTTCGGTGTAAAAAGCCGGCAGTGGCGACGAGGGGCCATACAGACCCAGGAAATTGACCGTGAGGCGGTACCGTCCGGGTACGGTGTCCGGCCAGTGTTCCACCGCCTCCACATCACCTGCCGGAAAAGCCAGACTGGCATTGGCGCGAAAGCGCAGGCATTCCTCAGCCACCGGCCCCAGACCGCCTACCGGCGCGGCCTCGCCGCCACCGAGGGCCTGCAGCAGACGCACGGCCTGAAAAAAGCCGTAACGACGCCCTTCTTTCAGCAATTCGTAGCCTACAGCAGTGCTTGTTGCCCGATCTTCGCCGGCCATTCGTAGATCTCGCCGTTCTCCATGCCCTGAACGGTCAGTTGATGAAAGGAATTGATGCGTGCAAACAGGGAAAAGAATTCATTGAGTACGGTGGCAAAAAGGTAGAGATCGCCTTCTCCCCCAAAACAGCTCTCACGCACATCCAGGCGGGTGTGCAAACCCCGTACGGGCAGACCGCGATGGAAACGTTCGATGGCCCGGACGTCGACAGCGGCGATCCCCTCCAGGCGGCGCTGGCTCACCCGCCGTGCCTGCCGGTCCAGCCGGGCGCGCAGATCGTAGGCGTCCAACACCACCCGCAGGGCCTCAACACTGGCGAGCGAAGAATAATTCAGTGCCATGTTGGAAATCAGGCGCCACTGCAGACCGCCTTCCAGGGGTGGCGCCAGGGAGGTGGTCACCCGGGAGATATTGGTGAAGCTGACAAAAGGCGGTGTGCTGGCGGTGGCCATGTTGATATCGCCGGCGCGCAACGTGTCGGGCAGGCTGTGGTTGGTACAAGTCAGTTCCACGGCCACTGATTCGCTTGCCGCGGTACGCGAGTGTTCGGTGGCGGAAAAAGACAGGTACGTTTCAACACCGCGCCGGGTGACGGCCGGTTTTACCTGGGTGCGGTAGTACCGTGAGCCGCTGTCTGTGGATTTTTCAAAGTCGAAGGACTCGAAAGGCAGGTACTCATAGCGTTCACCGCTGCCCTGGACCCAGGCCTGGACGCGGTCCACCGAATAGATTTCATAGTGGGCCGGGTTGTCGGCAGCAGGTCGCAGGCGATATTCGCTTTGTTTGTGATCCAGCCGTATGGGCTCGGCGTCACGTTTGTGAAGATTGACCACCGGGCTGCAAAACAAACGGAAATTTTCGCTCTTCGGTCGCAGCCCCTCTTCCCAGGGGCGGGTCAGGTGAAAGACGAGTTCGAAACCAGAATCCACCCCGAACTCAGCCACCGGCTCCAAACCACCGATATCCAGAAACAAAAATTTCTCCGGCAGCGCGTAATATTCCTGCAGCAGGCGATAGCCCATGAACGTGCTGTCATGATAGGGCAACAGGCCTTCCTCAGGCCGGAAGCCCACCGCCTGCACTTGAGCCGGACTGAGGCCGAAGCTTTCTGCACCCTCCAGGGCCTTGACCTGGATATCCCGCACATGACGGGTGAGCCACAAGTACAGGTTCATCGCGGTGGCCGGCTGCCCGCACAGATGCAGGCGCAGGCTGCGCAGTTCCAGCTTCGGCAGCGAGACGCCACCCAGCAGTTCGATGCGAAGCTTAAGCACAGTGCCGACGGCAGATTCCTGCAGCTCGGCGGCAGTGAGTGCCAAAGGAAACAGTTCCACGTCAAAACAGGTTTGAAAACGGCAAGCTGTGCCTTCAACCACGCGACTGTCCAGCTCCACACCCTTGGGGACGGTCTGCCGGCCAGTGAGCACATGGGGCAAAGGCGTGAACTGCACTATGGACATGGCCGGCACAGGGCGCAGGAAATGGGGCCACAGCAGGCCGATAAGGGAATGGGACAGTTCTGGAAATTCGTCGTCCAGCTTTTGCCGCAAGCGGGACGTGAGAAAGGCAAAACCCTCCAGCAGGCGTTCCACATCGGGATCACCGGCCTGGGACCCCAGGAACGGCGCCAGCTTGGGGTTTTCCCGGGCAAACTCCTCTCCCAGCTCGCGCAGGTAAGTCAGTTCATCCTGATAATAGCGGTTGAAGTTCACCCGTGTTATTCCCGCACCGACACCTGACCGGCGTCATCGAAAGCCGTGTGCAAAGACACGCGCACATGTCGATCGCCCAGGGCCAGCAAGGCAGAAATCTCAAACTTCAAACGCAGGGGGTCATCAGCATCCGGCACATGCACCACCTGTACCCGTTTTAGGCGGGGCTCAAAACGCTCAATGGTCAACCGGATGGCGTTGCGGTATTCACTCAGGCCGTCGGGCAGACGCGACACCACGTCATTGAAATCCGGCAGGCCATAGTCCGGCAGGGCAGCAGCGCTGCCCTGCCGAGTGTTGAGCATATTCCGCAAATGATGCACCACAGACTGGCGCGCGCGCGACGCATCCGGCGTCAGACTCGCGTGACTCTCGCCGCTGGCAATCCGTTCCAGCAGGCTGCTTTCAAAAGCGCTCATGCTTTGGCAGGCAAATCAAAGTGGCCATAGCCGTGGCTTACGACTGATCGAGTTTGCCCTTGAGCGACAGTGTGAAGCTCGCCCCCATGTATTTGAAATGGGGCTGCACGGACATGGACACGCGGTACCAGCCCGGATCCCCTTCCACGTCTTCCACGGTAATCTGGGCGGCGCGCAAAGGGCGGCGGCTGCGCACTTCGGGCGAGGGGTTTTCCTGATCCGCCACGTATTGTTTGATCCATTTGTTCAGTTCGGTTTCCAGCTCTCCCCGCTGTTTCCAGCTGCCAATGTTTTCCCGCTGAATCACTTTGATGTAGTGCGCCAGGCGGTTGATGACAAACATATAGGGCAGTTGCGTGCCCAGCTTGTAGTTGAGTTCCGCCTCCTTGCCCTCCTTGCTGTTGCCAAAAAACTTCGGCTTTTGCACCGAGTTGGCGGAGAAGAAGGCGGCGTTGTCACTGCCCTTGCGCATGGTCAGTCCGATGAAACCTTCTTCGGCCAGTTCGAATTCGCGGCGGTCGGAAATCATCACTTCCGTGGGAATCTTGGTTTCGATGTCGCCCATGGACTCGAAATGATGCAGGGGCAGATCCTCCACCGCGCCGCCGCTTTGCGGGCCGATGATATTGGGACACCAGCGGTACTTGGCGAAGCTGTCGGTAAGGCGGGTGGCGAAGGCGTAAGCACTGCTGCCCCACAGATAGTGGTTGTGGGAAGCGGATACATCTTCGTTGTAACTGAAAGCCTTGACCGGGTTGTTATCCGGATCATAAGGCAAGCGCAACAAAAAGCGCGGCATGGTCAGGGCAAAATAGCGGGCGTCTTCTGTTTCGCGGAAGGAACGCCACTTGGCGTATTGCGGCCCCTCGAAAATGGAACTGAGATCCTTCAGGTTGGGCAGTTTTTCGTAATTGTCCAGGCCGAAGAACTGCGGGCCCGCAGCGGCAACAAAAGGGGCATGGGCCATGGCGCCCACGCTGGAGACGTATTGCGCCAGCTTGATGTCTTGCGGGCCGGGACCAAAGTCGTAGTTGGAAATCATTGCCCCCACGGGCTGACCGCCAAACTGGCCGTATTCCGCCGTATAAACGTGCTTGTACAAACCGGATTTGGTGACCTCTGGTGCGTCTTCAAAGTCTTCCAGCAACTCTTCCTTGGAAACGCTGAGCAGCTCCACCTTGATGTTTTCGCGGAAGTTGGTGCGGTCCACCACAAACTTCAAACCCCGCCAGGCCGACTCCAGCTTTTGCACAGTCTCGTGATGCAGAATTTCATCGGCCTGGGCGCTGAGCTTGGCGTCCAGTTCGGCGATCATGCGGTCAACCATGTCCTTGTTGACTTTTTCCTCACCGTGGCGCGGCGCCAGGAGTTCACCGATGAAGGCCTCAACGCCTTTCTTGGCAACATCGTAGCCCTCGTCGGAGGGGCGCATCTTGGTTTCCTGCATAATCTGATCCAGCAGGGAAAGCTCGCTTTCCTCCGCGGCAGCCTGGGCGCCGGCTTGCTGGCTTTGTTCATCGGCCATAATTGCTCTCCTTCCTCAAAAACAACTGCAGTCGTGCCGGGCAAGATTGTCAGTCGTCCTGCCCAATACCCAACTCGCTCATTAATTTTTCTTTTGCGCCCTCGTCGGACAAGGTGGCTTCGATCTTCTTCCGGAAGGCCGGCACATTACCCAGAGGCCCCTTCAAAGCCACCAGGGCCTGGCGCAATTCGAGCAGTTGGTTCAACTCCGGCACCTGCTTCAAGACGTTCTCCGGATCGAAATCCTTCAGCGATTCAAACCGCAGGCTCATAGCCAGCTCTTCGCCTTCCTCACCAGACAAGCGGTTGGGGCAGTTGATGTCTATGCTGAGCTGCATGCTGCGCATGACATCATTAAAGTTGTCCTTGTCGACGCTGACCGGCTTGCGCTCCTCCACCGGCGTATCGTCGGCCCGCTGGGTATAGTCGCCGATCATCATCAGTTTGAGGGGAAGTTCCACCTCGCTTTGGGCATCGCCGGTAGCAGGCTTGTATACAATATTGACGCGCTCTTTAGGCGCGATGGAACCGTCTTTGGCCATGATCAATACTCCTGATTTAAGAAATGCCGGGAACGACTCTTCCTCATGCCCCCCACCAAAATGATGCCGCGGCCTTATGGAAACCGGCCTGTCCGTTCAATGAACTGCAAACCAATTCAAAATTACGCACAATGCGATTGCAAATGCTTTGGTACCGCTCTACAGCTTCGCTTTCAAGGCCGCGCCAATGTCCAGGCGACACAAGCGGGCCAACCAGCGCCGCTTCGGCGCGTCCAGCCTTTTGGCCCCTTCCTGAGTATTGGATTTATCATTGCACAGCAATAACAGGCGGGCAACTTCGAGACTTAAGGCCGGCTCCCACTCTTCCAGATCGTAGCGCTCCGCCTGCTGGTCGAGATCATCCAACAGCGCGGCGGCCAGGGCGACCTGGCCGCACTCCAGGCAACATTTTGCCAAGGCCAAATCCCAGTAAAAGCGCTCCCGCGCCGCGTGGGCGGTGCGACGTCCGTTCTCGAACAGCACCAGACCCTGCTCCAGCTTGCCCCGGGCGGCCAGGTGCCTGGCCTCAGCGGCGGCGGCGAGCCACGGGTATTGGTCTTCTTCCGGTGGCGGCGAGGAACCGGGACCGTCGCATTCATCGCTGACCGGCGGGGGCGCCGGGGCGGCGAGGCACTCCTTGTTGATCCACAAGCGGGTGAGTTCATCAGCGAAAGGCGTTCCGCCTGAAAATTTCAGTTCCACCACCTGGGGGAAACGGCGCACAAAGGCTGCCACCTGCGCCACCACGGCCGCCCTGGCATCGGCGTACTCCGCCCCCAAGCCTTCCAATGCACCGGCCACCAGACGATGGGCATCCAACCAGAAAGGCGCTCTGGAAAAGCTGTTTTCCACCTCATTAATGAGGGGTTCAAAGCGCCCGGCTTCCAACAAGCCGGCATAGGCGCGCACCTTGTCTACCGGCACTTCACGCAAAGCGGTTACGCCGTCGGTGGCGGGAGGCAATTGGCTGATCCCCATCCAGCTCGCGACCCGCAAGGCCTGGTAGGGCACCGGGTCCGACAGTTTCCTGCGGCGTTGATAGGCGCTCAATTTTCGCATCAGGTCCTGACACTGGCGCACGGCCTTGTTTGCCTCGGTGTCGTTGTCGATGCTGGACGCAGCAACCGCCACGGACGGAGCGGCCGGCGGCGGTGCCGGCGCGCCCTGGGCGGGCGATGCCGCCGGCGCAGCAGGTATGGGAGCAGGCGCCGCGGCCTCACGTTCAAATTGCTCTTTGAAGGATTTGAACAAGCGGCGTAACTCGAACAGGCTGGGCGCCTGCTCACCCATGCGTTGCTCCAAGTCGTTTTCCAGCTCGCCCAAAGTGGCGAGACTCTCCAGCAACGGCTTTTCGTCGCCAGCGCCCGGCTCGCGGCGGGCGCAGACAGCGGCCAGCGTGTCCGCCAGCCAGCTCAAAGCGCCGGCGCGGGCGCGGGCGCGTCTGGCGGCGGGATACAAATCGTCCCAGTAGTGCTTGATCATCTCCTGGATGATGATCAAGCCGGTGACCAGACCTTCATAGCCATGCCGTTCGAACAAGCCGCGGGCAAGACGGGCGGCCACCAACAAGTCCTTGGACTGCTCGCGCAAAATAGCCGTGGCGGTATCCAACACCACCGACCAATCCACCGGCTGGCCGTCCAGGCTTTCCAGCTTGGCCATTTCGGCATCCAGGCGTTCGTAATCGGGTTCATAACGCACGTCCGCGCCGGTGGGACGGTCTCCGGCGATGGGCAGGCGGCCCAATGTCCTGAGTTCTTCCAGATTCATTCCGCAGTTCCGACGATGAGCAGCAAGGGGCGGTCCAGGGGAAGGTAGGTGTAGGCCGGCCAGCGGATCAGGCCGGACAGCTCGTCTTCCTGCTGATCGGCCGGCAGCCGCACCCCGGGGTCCACCACATTGAACAAGTTTAGCGCCTCGGAGAACAAGGCGGGGTCGATCACTCCCACCCCCCGTGCGCTGGTGCTCTGCCCGCGGCCCACGTCCGCCAAGGCCGCATTGGTATCCACCAGCGGCGTACCCGATACCACCTGGCCCGGATTGCCGCTGACGAACAGCTGCTGCCCGGTAAACAAGGTAAAGCCGCTGATTTCCAGCACCAGGGGCCTGCCGAAAGTGCCGGCGGAGCCCCGGGGGGTGTTGATGGTGAGTTCCCCGGCGGTCACATTGGTGCCCACGCCGTCGCTGGTGATGTTGCGCCCGGCGCTGAGGAGCACCCGGGGCGCGCTGAGGCGGCCCAGAGCCAGATCGCCGTTGCCGGCCTCGATAGTGATGGCGCCCCCCCCGGCTGTGGCACGCTCGGCCAGTGTCACCGCATCGTCGGCACGCAAGGTGATGCTGCCCTGGCTGCTGCTGAGGGCGCCGGTAACCGTCAAATCGTCCCCGCTGCCCGCCCCGGCGGCGGCGCTGAGCTCGATGTCGCTGCGCGCCTGCACCCCGGCGGCACCCACAGTGAGGGGGCTGGCCGCGCTCAGCACCACCTTGCCCTGGGCCGCCTCAAGCAGTCCCGTCACTGTCAGGGCGCCGGCATTGCTGAGGCGGATGTCCCCGCTGCCGCTTTGGCTCATGCCGGTGACATTGAGGACGCCGGTGTTGTCGAGCCGGGTGCCACCATCAACCCCCTGGGTGCTCAGGCCTGACACGGCGGTTTTTAACACAGTGCTGTTACCGATCCCGGTTGCCGCGCGCAAATCGGCGCTGCCGCCGCTGACGTGGGTGCCGACCACCCCGTCCAGGCCCACGATGGCGCCACCGCTGGTGACCAGCAGCACGGCATTTGCCCCGGCATCAATGCGGGAGACGGTGATGTCATTTTGCGCCGTCACTGACACCGCCCCTGCGCTGCTTTGCAAGCGGGAGGCGGCGTCCATCGTGACAGCAGCGGTGCTGAACCAATCTGCACCACCCGCATTGACCGCATCGCGCAACTGCAGCGCCCCCTGCACTTGCAGCACCAGCGCACCCCGGACATCGACGGGGCCCAGGACCAGCGCGCGATTGTTGTGAACCGTAGCTGCATCGGCCGCACTGATGTGAAGTTCGTTCAATGCGTTACCGGTTTCGGTCAGGGTAATGTTGCCGGCAGCGCTGTTCAGGCGGGTCACGCCGTCCACCTGCCAGGGGCCCGACTGGCTCAGGGCGCCGCCGCTACTGAGGTCCAGATCGCCGGAAAGATCCAAGGCGGGCAACGCCAGCGCCGTGCCGTCCACCAAGGTGAGCCGGGCCAGGGTACCCGAACTGCTGGCCACCGTCACTTTGCCAGCGAAAGTGTTGCCCGCCTCATCCAGCGCAATTCCCCCCCCGTCCGGGCCGGTGAACACCGCGTCACCGGCGATGCTTAAGGGGGCGCTGTCGCTGATGTTTCCCCCGGCGGTGACGGTGAGCGTGCCGGTGCTGCTGATCCCCGCCAGCTCAATGGCATTGGTATCCACCAAGACCACGTCAGCGGCGTTGCTCACGGCCACAGCGCTGAAGTCGTTCCCCGCCTGGTCCAGAGTCAACGCCTGTCCACCGCTGTCCACGGAGACGGTACCCACCACGGTAAGCGCGCCGCTTTGACTCACCGCACCGCCACTGGCCACCGTCAATCCGCCGGGTAGATTCAGGGCTGGCAACACCAGGGCGGCGGTGGGCGTGCGCAACGTCAGCTCAGTGGCCGTGACCGAGCCCAGGGTCAAGGCGTTGGCGTCCACCACCACGATGGCGCCACCGCTGAGGTTTACTGTGTTTTGAAAATCGTTGCCCGCCGCATCCAGCGTGATGGCGTTGCCACCGGCGCTGACAACAGTGGCCCCCCCCACAGTCACTGCATCGCTTTGGCTCACCGGACCGCCGCTGGTCACGCTCAAATCGCCCGCGAGCTTGAGCACGGGCAGTACCACTGCCGCGTTGGGTGTGTTGATGCTGAGACTGCTGGCATTGACCGTGCCCAGAGCCAGGCTGTTGGCGTCCGCCAGACTCACCGCACCACCGGTGACGTTGACGGTGCTCTGAAAATCATTCGCGGCATTGGTGAGGGTGACGGCATTGGTGCCGGCGTTCAGGGTGGTGGTACCGGCCACGGTCAGCGCACCGCTCTGGGTGATGTCACCACCGCTGGTAACGTCCAGAATGCCGGACAAATTCAGGGCGGGCAGCGATACCGCAGCATTGGGGCTGCTGAGGGTCAGGCTGCCGGCGCTCAGCGT
>DRLM01000045.1 GCA_011375345.1 Gammaproteobacteria bacterium | reverse complement strand
GCGATTGGTCCAATTTTTTGTATACGCTCTACACAATGAATCCGCTGGTTGGGGTGATTGACTCATTTCAAAACGTCATGCTTCGTGGCCAAGCACCTGATTTTGGTGTCCTGTGGCCGGGGTTATTGACCGTTGCCATTCTATTGCCCCTGAGTTATCGCTTTTTCAAAAAAGCAGAAGCCTACTTTGCTGACGTAATATAGAGCGGAATTAAACACCATGGCCATGATTGAAGTAAACAACGTTACCAAAACGTACCAGCTGGGCCAGCTTGCAGGTATTAAGGATAGCGCGAAAGCCGTGCTGGCAAAGTTGGTAGGAAAGCCACAACCGCCTAGGCGCGAAGCTTTTAAGGCATTGGACAATGTTAGTTTCGAAGTGGACGAAGGAGAAGTGGTCGGAATTATTGGCCACAATGGAGCGGGAAAAAGTACGCTTTTAAAGATTTTATCTCAAGTCTGTACTCCGACGGCTGGGTCTATAAATGTCAAAGGCAAAGTTGCGCCTTTGATTGAGGTGGGTGCAGGTTTGATTGGAGATCTAACCGGGCGTGAGAACATATTTTTAAACGGTTCAATATTAGGAATTCCTCGCAGGGAAATTTCAAAGAAACTGGATGAAATCGTCTCATTCTCTGAGTTGGAGGAATTTATCGATACGCCAGTAAAAAGGTATAGCTCGGGGATGACAGTAAAGTTGGGGTTTAGTATTGCCACAAGCTTGGAGGCGGATGTCTTAATTGTTGATGAGGTGTTGGCTGTGGGCGATCTAGCGTTTCAGAGAAAGTGCTTTGATCGCATGGAAGACCAAATTCGCAGGCAGGGGAAGACTGTATTGCTCGTTAGTCACAACATTCGGCAAGTTCAACGTTTGTGTAGTAGAGTGCTTATGTTGAGCAATGGAAAGGTATATAAAGAAGGTAAGCCCGAAGAAGTTTGCCATATATTCTATGAGAAGAGTGATGAAAAAATAAGAGAGACTCTAGCAAGTGGTGCGAGGTTGTCATCTTCAAGCGGCGAGATGCAGCTAGTAGAAGTATATCTTGTGGATCAGGAAGGGAAGCAAACTGAGGAGGTGGGCTATGGTGAAAAGTTTTCTGTTTGCTTTAAGGTGAATGCTGAAATTAATTTACGTGATGTGACCTTCGGTTTTGGAATACATACGACTGACTTTTTATACTTGGCGACCCATAACAGTGAGCAGCAATTGGCTATCGAGGAGATATCTCGTGGCGAGCGGGAAGTGCGCTGTGATGTGGCTCGAATGCCTCTATTACCTGGTGTGTATTCCATTCGGTTCGGAGTTACGGCTGGTGCGGGAGCCAGGACAGTATTTTATGGGGAGAATCTGCTGAATTTCCAGGTCGTATCCAAGCGCGCGGGTGATGTACCTGTTACGTCGCGCGGCGGATTTTTGGCTTTGGATGCATATTGGCATGTCTAGTTCTGATTGCGAGGGGGCTGTGTCGGCGTATCAAACATGCAGGATATGTGGGAATCGTGGTGACCATGACCGGTATGTCGGCGTAGAGATGATGTACGGGACAAGGGAGAAATTTCCATATTTTATATGTGCTTCATGTGGCTGTTTGCAAATCGAAGATTTTCCGGAGAATCTCCACAAGTACTATCCTGTCGACTACTACTCTCATAGCAGGGCTCCTTCGCGCAGGTACGGTTTGTTGAAGCGGCTTCTGATCAAGCAGCGGGTCAGGAATGCTTTGTTTGATAGAGGGTATAAATTAAATAAAGTGATTTCCGGATTTGTTGATATGCCGGATATTCGTGTGAAGTCAGGTATACCACTTATCCGAATATTGCGAACGTGCGGAGTAGAAGATTTTTCGACTAGATTTTTGGATGTTGGATGCGGTGTATGGTCCGATTGGTTGGCGGACCTGCGGGATATAGGTTTTTGTAATTTGAGCGGCATAGATCCATTTGTCAGCCAGGATGTGTTTGATGGCACAATTTCAATTAGAAAACTGGGTATCGCCGAAGTGGCCGGTGAGTATGATGTTATTTCATTTCATCATTCGTTAGAGCATATCCCAGATCAGTTGGGTGCCCTCAAGTGTGCCGCGCGCTTGCTGGTAGATGGAGGGGTGATTCTTATAAGGATCCCGACTGTATCGTCCCAAGTGTGGGATGAGTACAAAACCAATTGGGTGGAGATGGACGCGCCGCGCCACTTGTACCTTCATTCAGATAAGAGTCTTGCTGTTCTGGCCGATCGGGCAGGATTGGAGATAAGTGAGAAATTGTGCGATTCCACATCATTCGAGTTTTATGCCAGCGAGCAATATGCTCGAGGTATTCCGTTGCGATCAAGCAAGTCTTTCGAGGTTGATCGAGGCAATGGACTTTTCTCGGTTGCTGAGTTGGGCGAGTTTCGTCGTAAAGCGGAGGCAGCAAATCAGCGCGGAAAGGGGGGGCGGGCATGCTATTTTTTGCGTGCTGCAAAATAAGACTTTGTATGGTGAGTTTGTTCTGAATATCTATAGGACAGGTTGTCCAGTGGTTGAAGGTCGAAAAATCCCGTTGGTTTATGTCATCATTTTGAACTACTGTTCTTATGAAGACTCTGTGGCGTGCATTGAAAGTGCTAGGCGGATAAGTTATTCAAACGTTCGAATTCTTGTGTTAGACAACGCTTCATCGGATGGTAGCGGGGATGCGCTCAAGAATATATTAGTTTCGGAAGAATATATTCAGCTAGATAAGAATCTGGGTTACGCTGGTGGAAACAACTACGGAATCTCCTATGCGCTTAAAAAAGGGGCTGAGTACATATTCATAGTTAATCCCGACGTGCGTCTTTCCCAGTCTTCTATATCAGACTACTTGTCTGTGTTTGAGGGTGACGATGCTGTTGGTGCGGTCGGCCCGGTTCAACTTGGTCGTGGTTCCGATAAAATAGATAAAAAATTTGAGATGGGTGTGTTTAATAGGCATGGGCTTGATTTGCCACCCCTGCCCTTAGAAAGAGGTCAACTTTGGGAGGTGGATGTTTTATACGGGGCAGCGTTGTTCGTGCCGAGTAGTACTTTTAGGAGGGTTGGCGGTTTTGATCCATTATTCTTTGCTTATGGGGAAGAGGAGGACTTTTGCAGTCGAGTTAAGAGGCACGGTTTGAAGTTGTTGGTTACGTCGAACTCGCCCGTGGTTCACCTGAGAACGAAGGAGGCTGATCGAGTATCTGATACTGTGCTTTTTCTTCGTTTGAAAGGAATTATGTTATTTAATCTGAAAACCAGTATGGCTCCATTTTTGGGGGCATTTCTTCAGGTTGTAGGTAGATTGGGTAGGCAATTGTTGCTGCCTGATCGATCAATATATCCCTACAATTTGTATCCTGTGGGTCGTCTGCATACGTTGCGTGCGATCGTGTGGTTAGTGGGCAACGCGTGGGGCGTCCGGCGCAACGTTCGTAGGGAGGCGGCGAAAGTTCGGGGGCTGTATTTGGAAACGGATGGGTGAGAGAAAGCAAAACATTCTGTTTATCTCGCATGATTCTGGTTTGTATGGGGCTCAACGATCATTGCTTGACTTGCTGAGGACCATGAACAGAGATCAATGTGCTGTTCGCGTAGTTCTACCATGCGACGGTGCGTTGGCGGGTGAGCTAAAAGGGATTGGGGTTCCTGTTGACTTCCGCCCTGTCGTGCATTGGGTTCCATCCCGGATGATGTTTGGTAGAGGGTACCGGCGTCGATTTGTATGCGGTCTCAAAGATCGGGTATGGGGGATTTGTGGCCTAATTGAGCGCTATGGGATCGATGTGGTGTATACCAATACGGTAACCGTGATTGAGGGTGCGCTTGCTGCGAGAACCGCAAGAAAGGCTCATATTTGGCACCTTCGAGAGCATGTGGAACATAATGAAGAACTGAAACCGCTTCTACCGCCGTGGTTGTGCTATAAGGCAGTAGATCGCCTTTCAAGGGCGGTTGTTGTTAATTCTGAGTCGTTGAGATGTGCGGTAAATCGTTATATAGGGATGGCGCGGGCGGTGAAGGTATACAACGGTGTAGATTGCAGGGGCTCAGATTTTGGGCTAGATCCGTCTACGAGATTGAAGTCTCAGCTAGGGTTGGGTGTTGGCGATTCAGCGGTGATCTTTATCGGGGCGATTCATCCGAGGAAGGGGTTAGGCTTTTTGGTCAGCGTTGCGGGCTTGGTGAAAACGATGGGGTTAAGGGTCAGGTTTTTGATCGTTGGGGATGGTGATGAGCCGTACGTCAACGCCCTAAAGAAACGAATCTGCGAGCAAGGGTTGGATAACGTCTTCTGCTTCTTAGGTCAACGGAATAAAATTGGCCGCTACCTAGCGGTTTCAGATGTGCTTGTGTTGACCTCTAACCAGGAACCGTTCGGTCGTGTTTTGATTGAGGCGATGGCAGCTGGCAAACCTGTTGTAGCGACCCGCAGTGGTGGACCAGAGGAGATAGTTATAGATGGCGAAACGGGATATCTTCGAAAGTTCGGAGATGTTGAAGGTTTTGCGTCAGCACTGTCTATTCTGCTTTCGGATAAGGAAAAGGCGGCCCAATTCGGGGAGGCGGGCCGTCGCCGCGTTATGAAACACTTTGATCTCGTAGCTCAGACTGAACGCATTCAATCCTTAGTGCAGCAGGTGGCTGCTAGCGAGCACGAGCGGTCGCTATGGTAAATGTGATCGCTTTTTATTTACCCCAGTTTCATCCGATTAAGGAAAACGACGAATGGTGGGGTGTAGGCTTCACAGAATGGCGAAATGTAGTAAACGCCCGGCCCCGTTTCCCCGGCCACTATCAGCCTCATCTGCCAGCGGACCTTGGATTCTACGACTTGCGTATTCCCGAGGTTCGTGAAGCGCAAGCGGATCTAGCTCGCCAGTATGGCGTGCACGGGTTTTGTTACTACCATTACTGGTTCAACGGTCGTCGCGTGCTTGATCGTCCATTCGATGAGGTGTTGGCTAGCGGTAGCCCCAATTTTCCATTTTGCTTATGTTGGGCTAATGAGAATTGGACTCGGGTGTGGGACGGCGGCGAAAAGAATATTTTGCTCGAACAAAAACATAGTGTGGAAGATGACGTAGCCCATATCCGCAGCCTTTTTCCTGCTTTTCGTGATGAACGCTATATTCGGATTAATGGTAAGCCGCTGTTTTTGGTCTATCGTACCGAGATATTACCGGACGCTGCTAAGACCGCCGAAGTTTGGCGGGACGAGGCGCACAAGGCCGGTATAGGCGATATTTATTTGGCGCGAGTTGAGCAGTTTGTAAATACAATTGATCCGGCTGGTATTGGTTTTGACGCGGCGGTGGAGTTCGCCCCGTCCGGCGATCGGTTGGGTGAGATAGTTTTTCGGGGTGCGTTGCCGTCATTGTTTTCCAAGCTGGGATTGCTATCTCGGGCGTATGCTGAGAATGATGTTATTTCATATAATTCTGTGGCGCGCGTTTTTAAGAATCGCGCCGATCCACAGTTTAAACGCTTTCATTGCGTGTCACCTTGTTGGGACAACAGCGCACGTCGACAGAGACTTGCAAGGATTATCGTCGATTCAACCCCTCAGTTATATGAAGATTGGCTTCGGCATACAGTAAAGCGTACTGTTCGTAAGTACGAAGGGGACGAGCGCATTGTTTTTATAAACGCTTGGAATGAATGGGCAGAGGGTTGCCACTTGGAGCCTGATTTGAGGTGGGGGCGGGCGTACCTAGAGGCAACTTCCCGTGCTTTGAGGCCCGTGCCTGATATGGTAGAAACCGCACCCTCCAGCTCTCAGCCCTCGGGACGTATTGGCTATTTTAAGCAACAGTATTGGCGAGCAAGAAAATTCACGTGTAATGTCAAAGAGTTATTACGGCAGTTGCGGTTGCCAGGACGGTACCCTGAATGAATGACCGGGTTTCCATGGGAAATGATCGACCCGTTGGCACGCAGGGGCGTGTAGCTGTTCTTGTTCTAAATTGGAACGGGAAAGACGATACGCTGATTTGTTTACGGTCTGTTTACGGTATGGATTATCCTCTTTTCGAGGTGGTCGTGGTCGATAATGGCTCTTCCGATGGTTCATTGGCCGCTGTTCGTCAAAACGCCCCCGCTGCGACGGTGTTGGAAACTAAAAACAATTTAGGTTATGCCGGCGGTAATAATGTCGGATTGCGCTGGGTCTTGGAGCGGAAGTTTGACTATGTGCTGGTGCTCAACAACGATACTCTAGTAGATCGGAATTTACTCACTGCGTTTGTGGAGGCGGCTCGTGAGCTTCCAGAAGGAGGAATCTTCAGCGCAAAAATTTTCCACGCAGATCGCCCTGATAAAATCTGGTATTTCGGCAATGTATGGAACCGAAGGATCGGTGGGTTTGAGCCTCTCCCAAATAGGGAAACCATAGACACGATCACCGAAACCGACCACGCCAATGGCTGCGCGCTGTTCATTCCCGTTTCTGTGCTAGAGAAGGTCGGTCTTTTCGACGAGGATTATTTTCTCACTTACGAAGAAACAGACTGGTGTTATCGCGCCCGAAAGTTTGGTATTCGCAGTTGGGTGGTACCAAACGCACACGTGTATCATAAAGTATCATCGGCTATTGGTGGTTCCGATTCGCCGTTGGCGTGCTATTTCTGGGTGCGAAACCAATTGTTCTGGGCTCGGCGTTATTTGGCGGGGGCGGATCGGCTCGCGGTATGGCGTGCAGTATTGCGTCGTATGCGCATCGCCTTTGTGCCGCGCTTGACTGTGTCGGGTGAGGGTGGTGTTCTGCGGCGTTGGGTGTGGACCTTGGTTACGTGGCGCCGTAATTTCGTTGCGGGACTGAAGTGTAAGCGTAACCGCGGTTTGCTGCTGGGTTTGCGAGATTATCTGCTTGGCCGCATGGGGGATTGCCCGTCGGACGTAAGAGCGTGGACCGAGCAGCTAAAAATAGCTGGATCCCGTCAGGTTGGCAGGGCGGCAGTGTCTCCGGCCGTCCGTGGCCGGGTAGTGTGAACAGTGGCCGTTTACTATCTCTGTCCCGATAGCGATCACCCAACCGGTGGTATCCGCGTCATTTACCGGCATGTGGACGTGCTTAACACCCACGGTATTGAGGCGTATGTTCTACACCAACGTAGAGGTTTTCGCTGCACGTGGTTTGAAAACCAAACACCTGTTGCTTACACGCGGTTTCCTATTGGCTCATTGCTGGCGCGTGTAACCAAAAAGCTGCGGGAAAAGTTTAGTCCTGCATCGGTGCAGATGATTCCTATTGTAGGTGGCGCTCGAGCGGGAATTGGTGTTGATGATGTGTTGGTGTTGACGGAAACTTGCGGTCCCGATCTGGCCGCTGTCGGTCGTGGCATTCCTCGAGTGATACTTAATCAAAACGGATTTTTGACGTTTAAGGGCTATTCTTTTGATAAAGACAAGCGCAAGAATCCTTATTCCGACCCCTCTGTGCTGGCGGTGTTGGTGAATTCTGAGCACTGTGAAGAGTACGTGAGATACGCGTTCCCTGATGTGAATGTGTGCCGGTTTTTTCTGTCGGTGGATCCGGCTCTGTTCTATTTTCAACGGGCTAAAAAGAAACAAATCTGCTTGTCGCGGGTGAAGAGCGAATCCGATGCCATGCAGGTGATAAATATATTGAAACATAGGGACGTGCTGGAAGAGTTCGACGTTGTGCCGTTTGTCAATATTCCGCAGCAACGGGTCGCAGAGCTAATGCGGGAGTCGTTGATTTTTCTGAGTTTTGGTTATCGGGAAGGATTCGGCCTGCCGGCGGCGGAGGCTATGGCCTGCGGCTGCATTGTGATCGGCTATCACGGTTGGGGGGGGAGAGAGTTTTTTAATCCGGACTGGTCGTTTCCCATTGAAGATGGCGATATCATCGGTTTTTCCTCCCAGGTTGAGCAGGTGATCAAACGCTGCAATGCCGATTCGCAGTATTTTTCGGCGCAGCGGGAACAGGCAGCCCGGTTTGTTGCCTCACAGTATTCGCTCGAAAAGGAAGAGCGAGCTTTGGTGGAGATTTGGAACGCGATTCTGGCGCCCCGTTAACGGGATGGTGAAAAAATGCTTTTGGTTACTTCTTCTCTGACGGGGAAGGTCAGGAGGAAAGGAGTAAATGTAAGCGCCACGGTTGATTTATTCCTTTAGTCCGCCCCTCTAGCTGAGGAAAAGGGAGTTTCCCGACAGCCTGTTGAACCGTTGCCCGGATTCCGCTGCGCTGCATCCGGCGTACAAAGCGTTTTGGTTGCCGGCTTGATAGAGACAGAAAATGGAAACGCAAAAAAAAATATTTGGTATTGGCCTGTCGAAAACGGGCACGACCAGCTTGGCAGGTGCGCTGACCATTTTGGGATATCGAACCCGTGACTATATCGGGGTGACCCGTTATACGCCCCGCGATTTGTCTTGTATTCCAACCGAAGAGCTTGATGTGCATGATGCCTTTACCGATACCCCCATCCCCAGCTTTTATCGTGAATTGGATCAGGCCTACCCCGGTTCCAAATTCATTCTGACAGTGCGCGATGCCAAGGGGTGGCTGAAATCCTGTAAAAAACAGTTTACCGTCCGCCACGCCGAAATCCAAAATGAGGCGACCCGTCTGCTTACGCAAGAGATGTATGGTTGCACGTCGTTCGACGAAGAAAAGTTCCTGGCGGGATACAACCGTTTCGTGGCGGGGGTCAAGGAATATTTCAAAGACCGGCCGCAGGATTTGTTGATTTTGGATTTGTGTGGCGGAGAGGGCTGGGCAGAGCTGTGCGGCTTTTTAGGCAAGCCGGTACCTGATGTGCCGTTTCCGGTGAGCAACGTGACGGAGATTCAATGGCTGAATGTGGAAGGCGTGACAGCGGTGGCGCGTCGCGCCGGGGCGAAAGCCCCCGCTGCATTCATTGAAGGGTTGGCGCTATCGGGGCAGGGTGCCGCGCATGCCGCTGGTAGGGGCTGGCTGGCGCGCTTGGCCCGGATACAAGTCGCCCGTTGCGCAAGCAGTGCTGCCGCCGTGATCCGTGACGGATTAAGTAAGCTTACGCCCACTACGCCGGTTTTGTTTGCCGGTGATGAGGTGGTGCCCTACGAGCAGCGCAAGAGATGGAGTTATGTCTGGTTGGTTTCGTGCTTTCCTGAAGCCACAGGGAACGGGCGCTATGGTCCGCTTACTCTCAGTATCGCCTTGGTGGAAGGGCAGCGGCCAAAGTGGGGTGTGGTCTTCATTCCCAGTCAAGGCTTGATGTATTACACCAAGGGTGAAGGCGGCGCTTTTAGATCGGAGCGGGGTGGGGTACCTGACGGGCTGCCCACGCATCCGGCCGGTGCGACTGGCGTGCTGGCAAACCGGACTGACATTGACGTGGGCGGTCGACCGGCAGTGCAAACATCCTCCCCGTGCGCGGCAGAAGGATTGGCGTCGGCATTGTGCGCCGTGGCCGATGGCCGGGCTGCGGGGTATTTGTGTAGCGACGAAGTGCAGCAAGCCCACGCCGCAGCCGGCCACGCTATTTTACGCGCCGTGGGTAAAACCTTGCGTGCCTGTGCCACGGGGGAAGAATTGCAATACAATGCGGCGACGCTGGTCCATCCGCCGTTTAGAGCGGGCTGAGCCATGGCCGCGCACCGGGTGCAGGTGGTTGATGTGGGAGGCGGTGTGTGACGGCGCAGCGGGTTGTCTTTGCCAAGTTTCTCGGACAGGATATTTTCCTCGAGCAAGGACGCTTGTTGTTTTCTCTGTTTCATGCATTTGTGACCAGCGGCTATCAAGTGATGTTTTTTGATCACACTCCAGAAGGCGGTTTGGAAGAGTACGGCCGGGCGGCGCTGGAACTGGATGGTGTGACAAAGACGACCCATGTCCCGGCCAATGGTGATGAAAGTTTGTACCTCTTTGATGAAGAAGATCCGTCCCTGGCCGGACGGCCTTGGCGGAGAAAAATTAAAGTCGATTTCGATGTATTCTCGCCATATTGGCTTGAGCCGCCCATCATCATGCCCTTTCCCATGCATCCCGTGCATGCCATGCGTGGCGTTGATCAGCGCTTGGAGACCTTTCGGGAGGGCAGGAAAAACAAACGGGTGTTTTTCTCCGGCGATACCAAGGATTACCGCCGCAACCGGGTGCGTTATCCTAAGCCGAAGTTGCCGCGTTTGAAAATCGTCAATATTATCCGCGAACGCATGAGTGAAGATACCCTGGTTGTCGACGATCTGGCTGTGTTGGACGGGTTGGGCGAGGCGGGTTATACCAACAAATGTGTACTGGTCGATACGGATCGCATCTGGGTAGACGATAAAATCTGGCCTGATATGCTGGCCACGGCCGATTTCTTTTTGGCGCCTCCGGGCATCGTTATGCCCATGTGCCACAATATTGTTGAGGCTATGGCGGTGGGTTGCGTACCCATCACTAACTATCCCGAGTGGTTTGATCCAGCACTCACGCCCATGGAAAACTGCATCGCTTTCGATGGCGAAGATGACTTGCTCGCCAAGCTGCGCCTTGCTTTGCGCATGCCGGTGGAGCAAATTCGCAGCATGCGCGCCAAGGTATTGAGCTACTACGAGCGGTATTTGCGGCCTGCGAACTTTATCCGCCGTGTGGAAGATGCCCCGCAAAATCCCGTGACGGTATTATTGATTACGGAAAAAAACATGGCGCGCCGTCCGAAGAAACTGGGCAGGTGGTCGGTATTGATCAAGGGCACAGTGAACCGGGGAAATGAGCGGGGCTTGCGGCGGGCCTTGTCTTTGTTGTTGGAGTGAGTCGTTTCGGTTACGGAAGAAATATATGGGCCCGGGCGTGCCCAGATCACCCTTCCCTCAAGGAGGGGGGCGAGGGAAGTCGATCATTGCTAGTTCCTTCACTTAGTCCTTCTTTCGGAGGGAGAAGGGTATTTTGTTGATTCGGCGGCTGAAATTGTTGGGTTGGAAGCGTTGCGCCAATTATGCCTGAGATGCCATGGAACACATAATGAATGGAAATCCCAAAGCCCGCGTTATCGCCTATTACTTGCCGCAGTTTCACCCCATCCCCGAAAACGATAGGTGGTGGGGCAAAGGGTTCACGGAGTGGACCAACGTCGCCCGCGCCGAACGCTTGTACAAGGAGCACTACCAGCCCCACATTCCGGCCGACCTGGGGTTTTATGATTTGCGTTGTCCCGAAAGCCGTGCCGCCCAGGCCGAGTTGGCCCGCGCGGCGGGGGTGGAAGGCTTTTGCTATTACCATTATTGGTTCGGTGGCCGCCGTATTTTAGAACGGCCATTCAATGAAGTGTTGGATACCGGTGAGCCGGATTTTCCTTTTTGTCTGTGCTGGGCCAATCACAGTTGGAACAGCATTTGGCAAGGCAGTCCGGACAAAATTCTAATCGAGCAAACCTACCCTGGCATGGATGACTACGCCGCGCACTTCGATTATTTGCTGCAGGCGTTTGGCGACGACCGCTACATTACGGTGGATGGCAGGCCGCTTTTTTTGATTTATGAACCTGACAGTATCCCCGAGGTGCAGCGTGTTGCTGACTACTGGCGTGAGCGGGCTCTGCAAGCGGGGTTAAAGGGTTTGTACTTGGTGGGTATCGCCCATCACAGCCCCTTGTGGGATCCGCGGCCGCTGGGTTTTGACGCCTGCATGATGCAGAAACTGCCACCGAGGAACGGCCGTATCCCCTGGCGCTACTGGGACGCCAGGCTGAAGGTGCTGGCCAGCCGGGGCAAGTACAAATTGTCCGTTTATACGTACGAAGAAATGCTGGCGTTTTTGTTGCGCAAGCACAGTGTCGATTTTATGGATTACCCTTGTGTAGTGCCCAACTGGGACAACACGCCCCGGGCCGGCATGAACGGCTTGGTGTTTCAGGACTCCACGCCGGAGCTGTTCCGCCGTCACTTGAATGATGCTTACGCCAAAGTGGCTGATTATCCGGCCGAGCACCGCATCTTGTTCCTCAAGGCCTGGAATGAGTGGGCGGAAGGCAATTACGTGGAGCCGGATTTGAGATTCGGGCACGGCTATTTGGACGTGCTGCGCGAAACGGTATTGGGGCGCTAGTAGCTGATGTGCGGCGTCAATGGCATTTTCGCCTACGGCAGTGGCGCGACGCCCGACAAAACCGAGCTGCTCCGCACGCGCGATTGCATGCGGGCCCGCGGCCCCGATGGCTTTGGCGAATGGTGGTCACCTGAGGGCCGGCTCGCCCTGGCCCACCGCCGGCTCGCTATCATTGATCTGTCAGAAGCCGGTGCCCAGCCCATGTCCACGCCGGATGGGCGTTACACCGTCAGCTTCAATGGCGAAATCTACAACTACCGGGCCCTGCGCGCGGAGCTGGAGGGCCAGGGGGTGTGCTTTCGCAGTCACAGCGACACGGAGGTGTTGCTGCATCTCTTTCACCGCGATGGGGCGGACATGGTGCGGCGTTTGCGCGGTATGTTCGCCTTTGCGTTGTGGGATGAAGAAAAACGCGAGCTGTTTCTGGCCCGCGATCCTTACGGCATCAAGCCGCTTTACTACGCCGATGACGGTCGCAGATTTCGCTTCGCTTCCCAGGTTAACGCCCTGCTGGCGGGCGGCGGCGTGTCGAAGGAAATCGACCCGGCCGGGCTTACCGGATTTTTCCTGTGGGGCAGCGTGCCCGAGCCGGTCACGCTTTATCGCGCCATTCAAAGCCTGCCCGCCGGACATACCATGACCGTTACTGAGTCAGGTGTCGCCGGTCATCAATGCTACTGGCATCTGGATCAGGTGATCGCGCAAGGCTGTGCGGCAGCGGACGACATTGCGGCCGGCACGGAAACCGCTTACGCCACCGCCGCACTCACCGACTCCGTACGTGCCCACATGGTGGCCGATGTGCCGGTGGGGGCATTTTTGTCCGCTGGTTTGGATTCCAGCACGGTGGTGGGCTTGGCCCAGACCATGACCGACCACCCGCTGCAAACCATCACCCTGGCCTTCGAAGAATTCAAAGACCGCCCTGTGGACGAAGTGCCCGTGGCCGTCGACATCGCCAAACACCTGGGCGTGGCTCACCATTGCGTGGCGGTGAGCATGGCCGATGTGGAAAAAGAATTGGGGGCGTTTTTGGCTGCCATGGATCAGCCTACCATTGACGGCATCAACACCTGGTTCGTGAGCCGGGCCGCGGCCCAAACCGGTTTGAAAGTGGTGTTGTCCGGTTTGGGGGGCGATGAATTGCTGGGTGGCTACAGCACATTCCGCACCGTGCCGGACAGTGTCCGGCGCTGGTCTGTTTCCGGGCGCCTGCCGTGGCTGGGCCAGCTTTGGCGCGTGGGGTATCAACACTTGGTGACGCCCTGGTCCAAGGCCAGTTCCAAAGAAGCGGGGCGCGTGTTGTTGGGTGGCTCCTTCGCGGGGGCGTATCAAATGGAGCGGGGCATGTTCATGCCCTGGGAACTGGGGCAGATTCTGCGGCCCGAGGTAATCGCCGCCGGTCTGGACCGATTGCAGGTTGCGCCGGCTGTTGCCGAAAATCTCAATGATTTCGGCCAAGTGGCCTATCTGGAAGCCACCCGTTACATGCGCAATCAATTGCTGCGTGACACCGATTGGGTGGGCATGGCGCACTCCCTGGAAATCCGCGTGCCCCTGGTGGATGCGGTGCTCTGCGAAAAACTCATCGGTCTGGCCGCCACCGGCCGTTTGGGGGAAAATAAAGCCGTTTTGCCCAAGGCGCTCAGTCGCGCTTTGCCGGCCAGCGCGCTCACCCGCCCCAAGACCGGTTTCACCGTGCCGATATGGAAGTGGCTGCGCAAGTCGCCGGAGCTGGATGCGTGGAAGCGAGTGAAATACCTGCGCCGCAGCAATGTGCATGATTACAACCGTTGGGCCTACGCCCTTTCGGCACGCCTGCCCGGTGTGGCGGAGATGTTGAAGCAATAGGAACGCCCGCATGAACGCAGCGCCATACACCGCCGGCCGCATTTCGGTCATCATGCCTTGCTACAACGCCGGGCCTTACTTGCGCGAGGCGGTGGATTGCGTGTTGAACCAGACTTACCCGCAAGTGGAATTGGTCGTGGTGGATGACGGCTCCACTGACGGCTCCCGGCAGGTGTTGGCGGACTACGGTGACCAGATCACCTTCATTGAACAAAACAACCAAGGCCCCTATCCCGCGCGCAACAATGGCTTGAGCCGGGCCACGGGCGAATACGTGGCTTTCCTCGACGCTGACGATTACTGGACGGCGGATTGCTTGGAAAAGTTGCACGCCGCCCTGATCCGCGCGCAGGCGGACTTGGTGTATTGCGGTTGGCAGAACGTTGGCGAGCACGCCACCAACAGCGAACCCTATGTGCCGCCTGCTTACGAAGAGGACGACGTCGTGGTCGCCTTTTTGCGCAGCTGCCCCTGGCCCATACACGCGGCGCTGATCCGGCGCACGGTGCTGGATGCCATCGACGGGTTTTCCACCCGCCGCTTTTCGTCCATGGATTACGATCTGTGGTTGCGCATTTACGGCCATACCCGCAACATCGTGCGCCTGCCTGAAGTGCTGGCATTCTACCGTTGGCACGGCAGTACCCAGATTTCCGCCACCAAATGGAAGCAAGTGTTGGATGCTGTGCAAGTGCGGCGCGATTTTGTGGCGAAGTTCGGGGGGCTCACCGCGCACATCCCGGCGCAGCGCTTGCGCGACCTGGTGGAGGGGCAATTGCTCAAGG
Organism: Gammaproteobacteria bacterium; assembly: GCA_011375345.1. Classification (NCBI taxonomy): domain Bacteria; kingdom Pseudomonadati; phylum Pseudomonadota; class Gammaproteobacteria; species Gammaproteobacteria bacterium. The sequence goes on along the minus strand of DRLM01000045.1, from coordinate 2,986 downwards.
AGGCCTATCGCGCCTATTGGAAACGCGATCTGGCCAATGCCCGTCCCTTGTTCCGCCACGCCCTGCGGCGCGGCGCCTGGCAGGTAAAAGATTTGAAATATATTCTGCCCGCGCTGCTGTCCGCCCCGCTGTTTGCCAGGCTGGTGGCGCAGGCGGATAAAGCTGCAGGGGAACAAGGCGCATGAACGTGGCACGGCGCATTCCTGTGCTGATGTACCATCGCATTGGTCCTGCACACAACGATTGGGAGCGGCGCTATGCCATCTCGCCCGAAAACTTTGCCGCCCACATGCAGTGTCTGGCGCGGCAGGGGATGCGGGCATGCAGTCTGGGCGATTTCTTTGCCTGGCTGGCGGGGGAGAGAGTCTTGCCCGAGGGCAGTTTTCTGCTCACTTTCGACGATGGCTTTTTGGGTGTGTACGAACATGCCGCGCCGCTGTTGCAAAGAATGAACTGGCCCGCCACTGTATTCCTTGTAAGCCGGTTGCTGGGCAGGGAAGACGAATGGTGCCGCAGCGACAACCCCAGCGGTGCCACTTATCCTTTACTTGCCGCAGAACATATCGTCGCCATGCGGGAGATGGGTTTCACGTTTCATTCCCACACCCGCACTCATGCCGATCTCACCACCCTCAGTGACGCGCGCCTGGCGGAAGAGCTGCGGGCCTCACGTGAAGACTTGGAAGCGTTGCTCGGCGAGGCCGTGCCCTATCTGGCCTATCCCTACGGGCGGATTGACGAGCGGGTGGTGGTCGCCGCGCGCGAGGCTGGTTACCGGGCCGCTTTCTGCACTCAGCCGGGATTCAACCGCCGGGACGTGCATCCCTACCGCATTCGCCGTCTGGATGTGTTCGGCACCGACACCCCGGCCATGTTGGCCCGCAAAGTATTCTTCGGCAGCAACGACGGTTCCTGGCGGCAAACGCTACGGTATTATGGTGAGCGGCTAAAAGCCCGTTTGGGCGCATCTGCGGCATAACAACACACATTACAAACATGCCTGACACACCGCTGATTACCGTTGCCCTGTGTACTCACAATCATGCCGACCGCTTGGTGCGCACCCTGGCGGATTTCGCCCAACTTCACGCGCCCGAGCGGGACTGGGAGTGGGTGGTGGTGGACAACGCCAGCACCGACGATACGGCGGAGATACTGGCGGCCGCGGACTGGCGGCCGGCGGGTGTGCCGGTGCGGGTAGTGCGCGAGAGTAAGCTGGGTTTGTCCAACGCCCGTAACCGGGCCTTGAAAGAGGCACGGGGCGAGTATTTGTTATTCATCGACGATGACGAAACGCCGGACCCCGATTGGCTCCGGGGTTACGAACACGCCATCCTCACCCACCGGCCCGATGCCCTTGGCGGGCGCATTGAAGTGATGTTTGAACACGGCGACCGTCCGCCTTGGCTGCAGGATGAATTGCTGGGTTTCCTCGGGCTACTCAACTATGGCGAAGCCCAATGGCTGACCGAGCCCAACACGCCTTTTTACGGTGGCAACTTTGCCGTGCGCCGCGAACTCTTCGCCCGCATCGGCGAGTTTGACCCCGACCTGGGCCGTAAAGGCGGGGTCAATGACGGTGGTGAAGACACCGAGTTTTACCGCCGCTTGCTGGCCGGTGGCCATCGCGTGCGTTGGGTGCCTGAGTCCACTATCTATCACCGCATCGAGGTGGACAAACTGCGCCGCGGCTATTTTCTCGGATTGCATTATCGCCAGGGTCGCATGGAAGGCTTGCGCAAACGCGGTAATGGATCCCGTTTCCCCCCGAGATACTTGTTTGGCCAATTGCTGCGCGCCGCTGCGCGTGCATTGGGGCAGCGCCTGAAGCAAGGAAGCACGGCCAGTTTGCGAAGAGAGATGAATGTGGCGTACTTTTGGGGCTATGTCCTTGGCTGGTCATTTGCGGCCCGCGCGCCGGAGTAGTGCCGCTGTGGCTGGAACCATCGCACCCACCCTGACCATTCTCATCTGCACCCACAACCGCGCAGAGTTGCTCCTGCGCACGCTGGCGTATTTGGATGCTGCGAAGCGGCCTGCAAGTTGGGCTGTGGATGTGCTGGTGGTGGCCAATGCATGTTCCGACGGTACGGTGGCGTGTTTGAAACGATACCGCGCGGAAAACCCGGGGGGGCTGCCTTTGGCATGGTTCGAGGTGGCTGCGCCGGGCAAATCCAATGCCCTCAATGAAGCCGCCGCCCGTCTCAAGGCGCAGTGGGTGGCGTTTGTTGACGACGATCACCGGGTGGATGAACGCTATCTGGTGAGTCTCGCCGAGGCCGTGGAGTGCTATCCCGATGCCGATTTCTATTGCGGCCGCATCTTGCCCGACTGGGACGGGCAGGAACCGGGCTGGGTGCATGACCGCGGGCCGTACCGGATTTATCCCTTGCCCGTGCCGCGCTTTGATTTGGGTGACGAGCCGCGGCAGTTGGGCCTGGACACCGCCCTTCCCGGCGGCGGCAATTTGTATTTGAAACGGGAATGGCTGCAAAAGGTGGGCAGGTTTTCACCGGAGTTTGGTCCCACCGGGCATGACCTGGGGGGGGCGGAGGATTTGGAATGGGTGCGGCGGGCGTTGCGCTTGGGGGCACGGCTGCGATATGTGCCGTCGGTGGTGCAATACCATTACGTCGACCATGAGCGCCTGACGCTGCCCTACGTGATCAAGAAGGCCTTCATGCGTTCCGCCTCTACGGTGCGTTTGTCGGAGCCGCCGGCGAGCGGCATCGTGCCGCGCTTCATGTACCGCAAGCTGGCGGAGTATTTTATTGCCGCCGCGACGGCCATGGGGCGGGACAAGCGGCGTTTTTATCTGGTGCGCCTGGCAGCGGCCCTGGGTGAGTTCCGCGGTTACTTCTATCTGTGGAGTGACCGCCGCCGTGGCCGTGTGCTTGGTGGAACGGAAGGGTCGGAGTAATGTCGCTGCGGGATAAATGGCGCAAGCTGCTGGATCCGGAAATTCGCGCCAAGAACCTGCGCGAGG